>JANNEI010000749.1:0-1538 GCA_031378565.1 Burkholderiales bacterium | reverse complement strand
TTGGCGTTGACGCACTTGAAATACGCATCGGCCGAGCGCGACGCGGACGAGAAATCCTCAGGTCCGGTCTTGCCGACGATGGCACCGATCTGGATCGGCTCGCCTGTGGCTTTCTTGCCGTTCGAGAGGCCGCATTTGTCTTGCGCCTGCACACCACCGGCGGCGGTTGCGGCGGCGACGGCCACGAGGGCGGCGAGGGTCTGCTTGTTCATAGCGTCATGTCTCCGAGTCGGTGAGCCCTGTTTTCTTCATCCGCTGCGGTCGGGGCTTGACCACCGCAGCGGCACTGCAGGTCAACTGTGAGAACCGCCGATGCCAGTCAGGCCCGGGCTGCGAAAACGGATCACGTCCTTGTGCGTCAGGCCGTTCCCGGCGAGCGACTTCGCGAAGTCGGGCGTCCAGGGCCGGCCCGACTTGAACCACTGCACCTGCGACCAGTCGATGCGTGCGAAGTCGGGGTGCTCGCCGTAGACACCGGGCAACACCGCGCTGGTCAACGAGACGAACGGCGTGTCGGCCGGCAGCGGCAGGCACACCGGCGCGCAGAACATCAGGTGGTCTTCCCAGCCGACGTAGAGCAGCGGCGCGGGGAAGTTTTCACGCGCGTCGACCGCCGGGAAGGCGTAGGGCTTGAGGGCGACCACGGTCATGCCGCTCTCCGCCGGGCCGCCCCAAGGAGGGCGGGCTCCCCCTCGGGGGGCAGCGAACGTACGTGAGCGTGGGGGCTCTCAAGGAAACGCCGGGCCGCCCCCAAGTTTCCTTGACCCCCTCGGGGGGCCTGACGCGCAGCGGCAGGTTTGGGGGTGGTCATGACTGCGCCCCTTGCACCGCGTCACCGCGCCAGGCTGCAAAGTTCTTCTGGTCCTCGGAGCCTTCGAAGTCAAAGTTGTCGCGCCCCACGTTCATCTCGTAGTAGTCGAGCACGGCCGCCAGCGGGTCGAAGCCTTCAGCCGTCGGGTCGGTGCCGGGCTTGAAGCAATGGCCCTGGTAGATCTGGTGCACCGGCAGCAGCGACTGGACGTATTTCTCGGGTTCGAAGTCGAAAATTTCTTTGCAGTGGTCGCTGCAGAAGTGGTATTTGTCGCCGCCGTGGTCGGACTCGCGGTAGCAGATGCGCGTCGCGTCGCCCGGCTCGGTGAACAGCATCGGGATCTGGCAGGTGGTGCACAGCATCGGCAGCGTCTTGTTGTAGAAGCGCTTGCCTTGCTGCTGTTGCGTGCGCAAGTACTCCAGCCGAGGGCGGTACGCGGTGTCGAAACTGGACGGGTACTTTTCGGCCAGCCACTGCATCTCGTCTTCGTTCGGCACCCAGGTGTGAAAGGGCGCGGCGGCGCTGTAGTTGTAGAAGGTGTTCCAGGCCTGGTGGCTGATGTGGTCCTTGCCTTCGCAGGCGTCTTTCCAGCCCTTGGGCTCGCGGATGCCGTAGCGCGCCAGGTCCTTGAACAGCGCTCCGCCGCTGGCCTCGGCGTACATCTCCCAGGCTTCTTTCCAGCTCATCACGCGCTTGGGCAGCATGTAGTCCTGCATCATCGCCACCA
>JANNEI010000736.1:0-12487 GCA_031378565.1 Burkholderiales bacterium | reverse complement strand
ATCAAGCACCTGATCCAGGCGGCGGTCGAGAGCTGGCCGCACATTCCGCTGGTGATGCACCAGGACCACGGGCAAAGCCCCGAGGTGTGCCGCGGTGCCATCGACCTGGGCTTCAGCTCGGTGATGATGGACGGCTCGCTGCTGGCCGACGGCAAGAGCATCGCCAGCTTCGACTACAACGTCGACGTGACGCGCAAGGTGGTCGACATGGCGCACAAGCTGGGCGTCACGGTGGAAGGCGAACTGGGCTGCCTGGGCTCGCTCGAAACCATGAAGGGTGACAAGGAAGACGGCCACGGCACCGAGTCGACGATGACCATGGACCAGCTGCTGACCGACCCCGAGGAAGCCGCCGAATTCGTCAAGCGCACCCAGCTCGACGCGCTGGCCATCGCCATCGGCACCAGCCATGGCGCGTACAAGTTCACCCGCAAGCCGACCGGCGACATCCTGGCCATCGGCCGCATCAAGGAAATCCACGCGCGCATTCCGAACACGCATCTGGTGATGCACGGCAGCTCCAGCGTGCCGCAGGATTTGCTGGCCACCATCCGCGAGTTCGGCGGCGCGATGAAGGAGACCTACGGCGTGCCGGTCAGCGAGATCCAGGAGGCGATCAAGTTCGGCGTGCGCAAGATCAACATCGACACCGATGTGCGGCTGGCGATGACGGCCGCAGTGCGCAAGTACCTGGCGCAGAACCCCGACAAGTTCGATCCGCGCGACTACCTGAAGCCAGCGCGCGAAGCCGCCAAGTCCATCTGCAAGCAGCGCTACCTCGAGTTCAATTGCGAAGGCCAGGCGGCCAAGATCAAGTCGCAGACGCTGGTGCAGGTGGCGCAGCGCTACGCTGCCGGCGAGCTGGCGCAGACGGTGGTCTGAGCGCCCGTCAGCGCTGTCAGCCCGAGACGGGCCGGGCTTTGCCTGAGCGGCACACTACAATTCGTTACAGCTTTGCCGGCCCAGGGAAGCACCGCCGCCGAAAGACCCACATGCCAGCCGCTTCGTCCCTGCTCGAAAGCCGATTGACCTCTCTCCCGCTGCTGGCTCGCGGCAAGGTGCGTGACAACTATGCGGTCGGTGACGACCGCCTGCTGATGGTGGCGAGCGACCGGCTCAGCGCCTTCGACGTGGTGCTCGGCGAGCCGATTCCCGGCAAGGGCGCGCTGCTGACGCAGATGGCGCTGTTCTGGTTTGCGCGACTCGGCCACATCGTGCCGAACCACCTGACCGGGGACGACCCCGAGAGTACCGTGAGCGCCGACGAACGCGAGCAGGTGCGCGGCCGGTCGATGCTGGTCAAGCGGCTGAAGCCGTTGCCTGTCGAGGCGGTGGTGCGTGGCTACCTGGCCGGCAGCGGCTGGAAGGAATACCAGCAGAGCCAGTCGGTCTGCGGCGTTGCCCTGCCGCCCGGCCTGCACAACGCCAGCCAGCTGTCCGAGCCAATCTTCACGCCGGCAACCAAGGCCGCGATGGGCGACCACGACGAGAACATTTCATTCGAGCGCATGAGCCAGATCATCGGCACGGCGCTGGCAACGCAGGTGCGCGAGGTGTCAATCCGGCTCTACACCGAGGCGGCGGCTTATGCGCTCACGAAAGGCATCGTCATCGCCGACACCAAGTTCGAATTCGGTCTCGACGCCGACGGCACGCTGACCCTGATGGACGAGGTGCTGACGCCGGATTCGTCGCGCTTCTGGCCGCTGGAAGGCCTGGTGGCAGGGGCCAACCCTTCCAGTTACGACAAGCAGTTTGTGCGCGACTGGCTGGAGCAGGCGAGGGTCGACGGCAAGCCCTGGAACAAGCGGGCACCGGCACCCGCGCTGCCGATCGAGGTGGCGCTGAAAACGTCCGCCAAGTACCTTGAAGCGCTGCAACGGCTGACCACATGAGCGCCCCGATGCGCTTGCTGGCGAGGCTCGATGCGGCGATTGCCGCGGCACCCGGCCCCTTCGACGCCGACTGCCTGCGCGCCGAGCGGGCCTGCTACCTGGCGCGCCAGGGCCACTTCGAGCCAGCGACGGCCGAACTGGATGCGATGCGCCGCAGCTACGAGGCGCGGCCCAACCCGTCGATCAGTGCCTGGCTGAGCCTCGCCGAGGGACTGATGAGCCACTTCAGCGACGTGGGCGGTGCTGCCCGCGACAAGATGCGGCGGGCGCACGCCCTGAGTGCTGCCGGGCGCTTGATGCCGCTGCACGCGCTGAGCTCGGCCTGGCTCGCCCACATGGATTACAACCGCCACGATTTCGGATCGATGGCGCGCCACCTCAGCCAGGCGTTGCAGCTCGCAGCGGCCGACCACCACGCCGCACGCTCGCGGGCCAGCCTCGTGGTGGCGAAGGCCCTTCATTTCTCCGGGCGGCTGGACCTGGCCCAGGCCTGGTACGCGCGGGCCCGCTCGCATGCCAACGCCGAGGGCGACGACGCCACCATCAGCGCCATCATGTTCAACATGGCGTCGATCCGCGCGGCCAACCTGCGGCAGGCGGCACTGAGCGCGCAGGGCGACTCGCTGGAAGGCGAGCACGCGCTGATGGGTGCCGACTCGACCCTCAACTTCGATCAAATGGTCGGGTCCGTCAGTCTGAAATCGTTGCTGCCTTTGCTGCGCGCGCAGATCCTTGCTTTGCAAGGCGAACCGGCACAGGCCTTGACACTCTATGAAGCCCATCTTGCGCAGGCCAACGCCATCTCGCGCCTGCGCGGCTGCATGCTGTCGGACCAGGCTTGGTGCCGCATGCAGGTCGGACAGATCGATGCGGCCCGCGCCGATGCGCTGGAGGCCGATGACAGCCTCGCCGACGATACGCAGGTCGATGATCGCGCCGCCACGCACAGCCGGCTGTCGCAGGTGTTTGCTGCGCTGGGGGATGCGCCCGCCGCGCAGCGCCACGAGGTGCTGGCCGCCGCGGCCTGGCAGGACTTTCGGGCGCTGCAGGCCCGCATCGTGGAATTGCTGAGCCGGGTTGGCCCGAACGGCCCGCTGTGAATCAGAACAACGCCATGCTCAGCTTGCGCCGGTAGGCGTCCACCACCGGGTCGGCCGGCGCGGTGGCGATCTTGCCCGCCACTTCCAGCGCGCCCTTCGGTGCCGCCGCAGCTGGCTTCGGGGCCGGCTTGGTCATCAGCTCCAGGATCGCCACATACGTCTTGCGTGCGAGCTGTTCGCTCCATTCCTTGTCACGCATGATGATTTCCAGCAGCTCGTCCATCGCCTCGGTGAAGCGCTGCCCGGCGAAGTGCACTTGTGCCAGCGCAAAGCGCGCCCCAAAGTCACGCCGGTTGGCGGCAATCGCCTGCGCCAGCGACGCGGGCGAGGGCGCGGCCGGCACGGCCTCGCAGGCGGCTAGCCAGTGCCCGCAGGCGCTCAGCCGCGCATCGAGCATCGGCCTGCCGGCCACCGGATCGAAGGCTCTTCGCGCTTCGGCCACCTGGCCCAGCGTGAGCAGCGCACGCAGGTAGTCGCAGCGCGCGGTGTCGTTGGCGGGGTTGATGGCCACCGCCTCCTGCAGCTTTTCAAGCGCGCTCTCGGTGTCGCCCTCGGCCAGCAGCGCCGCAGCGTCATGCACGTCTTCTTCGGCAGCCATCTCTGCGGCGCTGGGCACGTGCTTGTCGAGGAAGGCGCGAATCTCGCCCTCGGGCAGCGCACCGACGAAGCCGTCGACCGGCTGCCCGTCCTTGAACATCACGCAGAACGGGATGCTGCGCACGCCGAACATCTGCGACAGCTGGCCCGAAATGTCGGCCTGCTCGTCGGAGTTGAGCTTGGCCAGCTTGAAGCGTCCGGCGTAGGCGACTTCCAGCTTCTCGAGCACGGGTGTCAGCGCCTTGCAGGGGCCGCACCACGGGGCCCAGATGTCGAGCAGCACCGGCTGCTGCATCGAGGCGTTGATCAGGTCGGTTTCGAAGTTCTGCAGTGAAATGTCGGTCATGGTTTTCGTCTTTTGGGGCGCCGCGGGATGGCTCGTGAGGTGATGCCCGCCGCCTACAATTCAAGGCTTCGCAAACACCGGAGCGCCGTGCATGAGCCCAGCCCCTGTCGTGGTGGGTGTGGTGATGGGTTCCAGCAGCGACTGGGACACGCTGCGCACCGCCACCGAGATTCTCGCCGAGTTCGGCATTGCCTTCGAAGCCCGCGTGGTCTCGGCGCACCGCATGCCCGACGACATGTTCCGCTACGCCGAAGCCGCTGCCGGCCGTGGCCTCAAAGCCATCATTGCCGGGGCGGGCGGCGCAGCCCACCTGCCCGGCATGCTGGCGGCCAAGACCACCGTCCCGGTGCTCGGCGTGCCGGTCGCCGGCAAGCACTTGCAGGGTGTCGATTCACTGCATTCGATCGTGCAGATGCCGAAGGGAATTCCGGTCGCCACCTTCGCCATCGGCACGGCCGGCGCGGCGAATGCGGCCTTGTTCACGGTGGCGATGCTGGCGCTCGAACAACCCGAACTGCGCGTGAAGCTGGAGGTGTACCGCGCAAAGCAAACCGAGCTTGCACGTGCAATGACCGCTGATTTGAAATGACTGAATTCATTGCGCCGGGAGCCACGCTGGGCGTGATGGGCGGTGGGCAGTTGGCCCGCATGTTCGTGCACGCCGCGCAGGCCATGGGCTACTTCACGGCGGTGCTCGACCCCGATGCGGACAGCCCTGCGGGCCGCGTCTCGCACCACCACATCCGCAGCGACTACCTCGACGCGCAAGGCCTCGCGCAATTGGCCGAGGCCTGCGCCCCCATCACGACCGAATTCGAGAACGTGCCGGCCTCGGCGCTGGCCACGCTGGCAACGAAGCGCCCGGTCGCCCCTGGCGCAGCCGCGGTGGCGATCTGCCAGGACCGTGCCGCCGAGAAAGCGCACTTCGCGCGCTGCGGCGTGGCTTGCGCGCCGTATGCGCTGGTCGAGTCGACCGAGCAACTGGCGGCCGTGGCCGACGACCTGCTGCCCGGCATCCTGAAGACGACGCGGCTGGGCTACGACGGCAAGGGCCAGGCGCGCGTGACCAGCCGCGCCGAGTTGGCGGCGGCCTGGGCCGCGTTGAAGCAAGCGCCCTGCGTGCTGGAGAAGATGCTGCCGCTGCAGTGCGAGGCCAGCGTGATCGTGGCCCGCAGCGCCGCTGGCGACGTGGTGCACCTGCCGTTGCAGCAAAACCTGCACCGCGACGGCATCCTGGCGGTCACCCAGGTGCCTGCACCCGACCTCGCGCCCGAGGTGCAGCGCAGCGCCATCGCAGCGGCCGAACACATTGCCGCGACCCTCGGCTACGTTGGCGTGCTGTGCGTCGAATTCTTCGTGCTGAAAGACGGCAGCCTGGTCGCCAATGAAATGGCACCGCGCCCGCACAACTCCGGCCACTACAGCATCGACGCTTGCGACGTGTCGCAGTTCGATCTGCAGGTGCGCGCCATGACCGGCGCGCCGCTGGCGTCGCCACGCGCGCACTCGGCGGCCGTGATGCTGAACCTGCTGGGCGACCTGTGGCTTGCAGACGGGCAAGCCGAAGCTGCACCGTCGTGGGCGCAGGTGCTGGCGCTGCCCGGCGTGCACCTCCATCTTTACGGCAAGACCAGCGCACGGCCGGGCCGCAAGATGGGCCACCTGACGGTCACCGCGGCCACCGCGCAGCAGGCCCGCGACGTGGCCCTGCAGGCCTGCGCCGTGCTCGGCCTGCCTGCCTTCTGAGGCCAGCTGACGCGATGCTGCTGGACGGGTCGAATGCCGACGTGGTCGAGCGTGCCGCCGCTGCGCTCGCGGCTGGCGAACTGGTCGCGTTCCCGACCGAGACGGTCTACGGACTCGGCGCGCGCGCCGACGACGATTGCGCAGTGGCCGGAATCTTCAAGGCCAAGGGCCGGCCCGCCGACCACCCGCTGATCGTGCATGTGGCCGACGTGGCCGCCGCGCGGGTTTTCGCGGCCTCGGTGTCGCCGCTGGCCGAGCGCCTGATGGCGGGCCTGTGGCCGGGGCCGCTGACGGTGATCGTGCGGCGGGCTGCGGGCATCGGTGCCGCTGCGGCGGGGGGACAAAACAGCATCGGCCTGCGCTGCCCGTCGCACCCCGTCGCCCAGGCGCTGCTCAGGCGAGCTGCCGCGCTGGGTGTGCCCGGCGTCGCGGCACCCAGCGCCAACCGCTTCGGGCGCGTCAGCCCGACGCGGGCGGCGCATGTCGAGGCTGAGTTCGACGGCCGCGTGATGGTGCTGGACGGCGGCGCGTGCGCGGTGGGCATCGAATCCAGCATCGTCGATTGTTCGCGCGAATTTGCGGTGCTGCTGCGCCCGGGCGTGCTCACGCGGGCGCAGATCGAGTCGGTGGCCGGCGAGCCGCTGTGCGATCGCGATGACGCCGCGCCGCGCGCCTCGGGCACCCTGGAGTCGCACTACGCGCCCCACGCCAAGCTGCGTCTGATGTCGGCGGCGCTGCTGGTGCAGGGCCTCGAAATGCTCGGTTCGACGGGCATTCGGCTGGCGGTATATTCCCGTCACGCCCCACCCTGGGCTGCCGCAGGTGTTCAGCACCGGCTCATGCCGTCGGCAGCCACCGAGGTGGCGCAAGAGTTGTTTTCCGTGTTGCGCGCGTTCGACGATGAAGGCGTGCAACTGATCTGGGTCGAGGAACCGCCACCCACCCCCGAATGGGAAGGTGTGCGGGACCGGTTGCAACGCGCCGCTGCGTCGTGATTGCATCGACCCGGGCCCATTCCTGTTCTGGAGTTTTCATGAGTTTGAATCTGATGCTGTGGCGCACCGCCGCATGTCGAGCGTTGGCCACGCTGGCGGGTGCCGCGGCGCTGGCGTCTTGCGGCGGCGGCGAGCAGTTGGTGAAGTTCGAACCCACGCGCCTGATCGCGTTCGGTGACGAAGCCAGCGTGATCGAAGATGTCAACAACGACGCCAACGGACGCAAGCACACGGTCAATGCCGTCAAGGCCGACCTGGTGACGCTGGACTGCAAGGCCAACCCGACCTGGATCCAGCACCTGGGCACGGCCTACGCCCTGGTGTTTCCCCAGTGCAACCCGGACGCCGTGGCATCACCTGCCGGCATCATTCGCGCAGCCCCGCTCGCCACCGTGGCCGACGTGACGGCGCAGATCGACGCACAGGTGAATGCCACCGGCTTCAATGCCAAGGACCTGGTCACGGTGCTGGCCGGTGCCAACGACATCGTGGCCCAGTACAAGCAGTACCCGGCGCTGAGCGAAGGGCAGATCATCGCTGCGGTAGAGCAGGCTGGCGCGGCGCTGGCGGGCCAGGTGAACCGCATCGGCACGCTGGGCGGCAAGGTGTTGATATCGACCGTTCCCGATGTCGGGCTGACGCCGTATGCGCTGGCCGAGAAGGCCGCCCACACCGACATCGACCGCGCCGCGCTGCTGACCCGCCTGACCGCACGCTTCAACGCCCAGCTGCGGCTCGGGCTCATCAACGACGGCCGCATGATCGGCCTGTTGTTCGCCGACGAACTGTTTCAGGCCATCGTCAAGAACCCCGCCACCTACGCCTTCCTGAACGTCATCGCCGCGGTCTGCGACCCCGTCAAGGCACCCCTCGTCACGGCGTGCACGACGCAGACCCTGGTGCTCGCCGGCTCGGGCGATGTGTTTCTGTGGGCCGACTCGCTGCAACTGAGTCCCGGCGGCCACCGGAACCTGGGCGCGCTGGCCATCGGCCGGGCACGCGGCAACCCGTTCTGATCCGCAGCGGGTTTCTCCCGCTGTGTCGACCTCACCGCCAGACCTATATTCGGCGGCTGAAAAATCCAACGATCGTTCGCATCCGGTTTCAACGCAAGGAGTGGTATGAAGAAAAACATCCGGTCATGGGGTCTGGCGACTCTCACGTCGCTGCTGCTGGCAGCCTGCGGTGGCGGGAATGACGGCGACCAGAGCTCACGCGTCAAGTACTCCGGGCTGGTCACCTTCGGCGACAGCCTGAGCGACGTGGGCAGCTACGCTGTCAGCACCATCGCGGCGGTCGGCGGCGGCAAGTACAACGTCAACGGCGCGAACGGCAAGAACTGGACCGAGCTGCTGGCCACGCAGATCGCCGTAGCGCCACCCTGCGCCGCGCAGACCGGCCTGAACAGCGTCATCCCCGGCATTGCGGCGGTGGCGGTCAGCAACCACGCGGGTTGCACCAGCTACGCGCAAGGCGGCTCGCGTGTCACCAACCCGGTCGGCCCGGGCAACATCAACACCTATCCGACCGATCCCGGTGGCGCGCTGGGCCAGCTGACCGACCCGCTGATCAATCAGATCAACCGCCACCTGGTGGCCGTGGGCGGCAGCTTCAAGGGCGACGAGCTGGTCACGGTGCTGGCCGGCGGCAACGATGTGTTCATGAATCTCGGCGCGGTGTCCGCACAATTGCAAACACCCACCGAGGCCGTCACCGCCATGGGTGTGGCCGGGGCCGAACTGGCCGCTTACGTCAAGAACCTGATCGTGGCCAAGGGCGCGAAGTACGTGGTCGTCGTCAACCTGCCGGATGTCAGCAAGACGCCGTTCGCGTACACGCTGGACGCGCCGACACAGGGCCTGATCCAGACGATGTCGAGCACCTTCAACGCGCAGCTTGCGGCCGGCCTGAACGGGGTCGAGGTGCTGCTGGTCGACGCCTACTCGCAAAGCCTCGACCAGGCGGCCAACCCGGGCCAGTACGGCATCAGCAATGGCACCGTGCCGGCCTGCGATCTGGCCAAGACCATCTTCGCCAGTTCGCTGGTCTGCAACGAAACCACTCTGATCGCCGGCGACGTGTCGAAATACCAGTTCGCCGACGGGGTTCATCCGTCGCCCTACGGCTACCAGCTGTTCGCGCAGTTCGTGTCCGCCAAGTTGCTCGCCAAGGGCTGGCTGTGAGCCGCCGCCGCGTGCTGATTCGAACCGACCGAACGCAACAAGGACTCGTCATGAATCAAGCCAGGCCTGTCGCACTGTGGCGCGTCCGCGCGCTGCTGCTCGGAGGTGCGTTGGCCTGCGCTGCCGGCAGCGGCATGGCGCAGTCGGCTGGCCACTGGATGGTCAAGGGCGGCTTCAACGGCATCTCGCCACAGGTCAAGAGCGGCGACCTGTCGTCACCCAGCCTGCCCGGCACCAAGGTGGACGTGCAAAGCGCCAACTCGGTGATCGCTTCGGCCGTCTACATGCTGACCGACAACGTGTCGCTGGAGACCTTCATCGGCCTGCCCTACAAGCACGACATCGTCGGCGACGGCGCGCTGGCCGGCGTGGGCAAGCTCGGCAGCGTCAAGCAGGTGTCGCCGACCGTCTTCGCACAGTACCGTTTCATGGCCGCCAAATCAGCGTTTCGGCCTTACGTCGGCCTGGGTTTGACGTATGCGCATTTCTACGGCGAGGAAGGCTCGGGCGCACTCACCGCCCTGACCAACCCGGGTGGTGCGCCAACGCGGTTGTCGGCGGAATCTGCCTTCGGCCTCACGGCGCAGGCGGGTCTCACGGTGCAGCTGAGCGGGCCGTGGTATCTGGACGTGATGATTGCCAAGACCTTCCTCAGGAACTCGACCAGCCTGTCCACCGGGCAGAAGGTCAGCACCCGGCTTGACCCGGTGTCCAACAGCCTGGCCATCGGGTACCAGTTCTAGTCGTTGTCGCCCTGCTCAGAGCCCCGCTTCGGCGGGGCTTTTTCGTGGTGCACGATCTTCATCACCAGGATGCACGCGGCCAGCACCAGGGTGATGATGTTGGCGATGATCACCGGCCACGCGCCGAGCATCACCCCGTAGAGCAACCACAGCGCGATACCGGCCGTGAAGGCGCTGTACATCGCCAACGAGATGCCGCTCACGTCGCGGGTGCGAAAGATCAGCCAGGCCTGCGGCACGAACGAGGCGGTGGTCAGCGCGGCGGCGACGTAGCCGAGCCAGTTGGTGAGGATCGGGTCGTTCATTGGTGCACCCCGATTGCCGAGTACGGCAATCGACCCACCGGGCGGGTCGTGCCTTGCTTGGGGCGGCCCGGCGCGGCGGCCCGTCGCGGACAGGTTGATACTGGAGGTCTCATTCGGGTGCTTGAGGTTCGGGTCGGGCGTCGGCCTGCGTGGTCCACTTGACCAGCGCTTCGAGGGCCGGGCGGGCCGCATTCGCGTTCGGGTGGTTCACGATGGCCACCACCACATAGCGGCGGCCGCTGTTGGCGAGCACGACGCCGGCGATGCCCATCACGTCGCGCAGCGAACCGGTCTTCAGGTGGGCGCGCCCCGGCAACACCTTCGATCGGCGCAGCGTGCCGTCGACCCCGCTGACCGGCAGCGAGCTGAGCAGCTCCGGCATCAGTGGGCCGCCCCATTCGACCTGCAGCAGGCGGGCCAGCAACTGCGCCGTCACGCGGGTCTCGCGCGACAGGCCCGAGCCGTTGTCGATCACCGCGCTGCGGCCGATGTCGCCGAAGCGTTCGACCAGCCACTGGCGCAGCACCTCGCGCGCGGCCTCGGGCGTGCCCAGGCCGCGCTGCGTCAGCGCCAGCGTCAGGAACAGTTGTTGGGCCATCACGTTGTTGCTGTACTTGTTGATGTCGCGCACCACCTCGGCCAGCGACGGCGACACAACTTCGAAGGTGGGCGCGGTCAGCGGCGCGGCGCCGTCACGCACGCTGCCAGCCAGCTTGCCGCCCATCTCCAGCCACAGGCCGCCGAGCAGCCGTTCGTTGTAGCTGCGCGGATCGGCATACGCGACGGGCCAGGTCTTTTCGCCGCAGGCCAACGCAAAGATGCCCGCCAGACGCAGCCGCGTCGGGTCGCCGAAGTCGGCCTTCAGCGCGCCGCGCCAGTCGTCGCACGCTGCGCTCGACAACGGCACGCTGGTGTCCGCGCGCACCCCGGCCAGCGGCGGCTCGACCGACACCAGCGCCACGCCGCGGGCGGCGTCCGGCGTGAAGGTCAGCAGCACCGACCTGTAGTTCAGCAGCAAGGCGTCGGCGCGCACGTTGTAGGGCCGCAGCGACTCGCCGTCAAAATCGCCCGCGTTCTGCTCGGGCACGCTGAAGGCGCTGCGGTCCAGCACGATGTCGCCGCGGATGTCGCGCACGCCCAGCTGCTGCACACGGCGCAGCAGCAGCCACAGTCGCTCGAGCACCAGCTTCGGGTCGCCGCTGCCCTTGACGGCGAGGTTGCCGTACAGAACGCCGTCGCGCAGCGTCCCGTCGATCCAAACCGGCGTCGACCAGCTCCAGGCCGGGCCCAGCAACTCCAGCGCGGCGCTGGTGGTGATCAGCTTGGTGAGCGACGCCGGGTTCACCAGCTTTTGCGCCTGCCAGGCCAGCCGCGGGGTTGAAGCACCCACCTCCTGCACCACCGCCACCACGGCGTCGCGCGGCAGCCTGGCCTGGTCCAGCGCGGCCTCCACCTCGGTCGGCAAGGCCCGCGGTGCGGCGGCCAGAACGCCGCCGCACAGCATCAGCAGCAGGCCGGCCAGGGGTCTGGAGGGTCGATTCATCCGGGCATGATCGCATGGCCTGCAGCGGGCATTTCAGCGTGGTGTGAAGGCGCGCAGACGCTGCCCTAAACTCTGTGAATGACGCAGCTGCTGGCCTTCGACACCGCCACCGAACACATGAGCATTGCGCTTCAGGTGGACGGCCGGGTGTGGCTGCATGAGGCGGTGGGCGGGGCGCAGGCGTCGAGCACGCTGATCCCGTCGATCATGGGTTTGCTGGCCCAGGCGGGCGTCGGTCTGCGTGACCTCGACGCGATCGCTTTCGGGCGCGGTCCGGGTGCCTTCACCGGGCTGCGAACGGCCTGCTCGGTCGCCCAGGGGCTGGCCTTCGGGGCTGGGCTGCCGGTGCTGCCCATCGACACCCTGCTGGCGGTGGCCGAAGACGCGCGGCTGGGCACGCTGCCCCAGCAAGTGTGGGTCGCCGTCGACGCGCGCATGGGCGAAATCTACGCCGCCCACTATGCCTTTGCCGTCGGTCGGTGGCGCACGCTGGTAGCACCGATGCTGGCCCGCCCCGAGCAGCTCAATGCACGTTGGCAGGCCGCGCCGCCCGAGGCGGTCGCGGGTTCGGCGTTGACGGCGTTTGCCGGGCTGCTGGCCTGTGGTGCTGCGCGCCAGGTGCCGCTGGCCCGGCCCAGCGCGCGCGCGTTGCTGCCGCTGGCAGACGCGCTGTGGCAGCAGGCCGGCGCGGTCGACGCCGCCCACGCGCTGCCGCTTTACGTGCGTGACAAGGTGGCCCAGACCACGCTGGAGCGCGATGCGATCCGCGCGGCTGCCACGCAGCCGACGCCCAACGCGCCAGGGGATGTCGCTGCACCGCGGTCCGGCATCCCACCGGGGGGCGGACGCCGCAACGCGGCCCTGGGGCACCGATGAGCGCCCATCCGCAGGCTGTTTGGCCTCCAGCGCGCCAGTGGGTCGTGATGGGCGTGAAGCACCTCGACGCCGTGATGGCCATCGAGACGGCGTCGTACGAGTTTCCGTGGAGCCGCGGCAACTTCGTCGATTCGCTCGCCTCGGGCTATCCCGCGCAG
>JANNEI010000732.1:0-3678 GCA_031378565.1 Burkholderiales bacterium | reverse complement strand
CGTTGAGGCTGTTCACCAGCGGCCAGAACTGGTCGCCCAGTTCCAGTTGCAGCACCTCGGCCAGCCATTCGGGCAGGTTGTGGCGCAGCTTGTCCGGCAGGCTGGCCCGGTCGATGTTGGCCACCTGCTCCAGCCACTGCTGCTCCGGTTCGGTGAGCGCGGCGCGCAGAAAACCCGCGTTGCCCTGCCAGCCCAGCAGCGCGAGCCGGCGTTCCATTTCGCCCTTGCCCGACTGCGCCAGATGCTGGAACAACAGGCGCTGGCGCAGCACGGTGTAGGTGGTTTCGGCTAGTGTGTGCCGCTCGCGCGAGCCGAGTGCACGGTGGAAACGGAAGAAGTCTGACACCACGCGGTCGGCGGGCGAATCGAACTGCATCACCTTGTGCAACAAGTCGGTCGAAAGTTCCAGCAGGGCGTTCGGATGCATGGACGGGATTATCCTTGCCCGCCATGAGCGAGCCTGATCAGCCCTTGCCCGAACTTCCGCCGACGCGACCCGGCCGCTACCGCCACTACAAGGGCGGCGAGTACGAGGTCATGGGGGTGGCTCGCCACAGCGAATCCCTGGAGCCGCTGGTGGTCTACCGCCCGCTTTACAACGACGGCGGCTGGTGGGTGCGCCCGCACGCAATGTTCTTCGGCACGCTGTCGGTGAACGGCGTGAACGTGCGGCGCTTCCAGCCGATCGACCCCGCGTGATGAACTTCATCGCGTCGCGACCTCGCCTGTTCGCGGCGCTGGCGGCCGCCGTGGCGACAGCATGGCTGATGCCTGACCAGAGCAGCCCCATCACGCGTGCGCTGGCGGGTTGGAACGTGGGCACCTGGATCTATCTCGCGCTGATCGGCGTGTTCATGCTGCGCGCCGACCACGGCGAACTTCGGCGCGTGGCGACAAAACATGCCGAGAGCGCGGCGGCGGTACTGACCATCGTGGTCCTGGCGGCACTGGCCAGCGTGGTGGCCATCATGTTCGAGCTGTCGGCGGCCAAGCAGCCGGGCAGCCGCAACGCCGTGCCACACACCTTGCTGGCCCTGAGCACCGTGGTGTGTTCCTGGGCCTTGCTGCCGACACTTTTCACGCTGAACTATGCCAGCCTGTTCTACAGCGACGAGCCAGGCGGTGGCCTGAACTTTCCGGGTGCCGACGCGACCTTCAAACCCGATTACAGCGACTTCGCCTACTTCTCTTTCACCATCGCGGTGGCCATGCAAACCGCCGACGTGAGCATCTCGACCCGACCGATGCGCCGCCTGGTGCTGCTGCAATCGCTGCTGTCATTCGTGTTCAACACCACCATCCTCGCGTTCACGATCAACATCGCGGCGAGCCTCTTTTAGGGCAACAGCTGGGACTCGCCGTCGAGCTGAGTCACCACACCAGCCTTGATGCGCAGCCGCCCTTCCACGCACCAGCGAACGGCAAGCGGATACAGCACATGCTCGCGCGCCAGCACGCGGGCAGCCAGCGTGGCCTCGGTGTCGCCGGGCAGCAGCGGCACCACCGCCTGCGCAATGATGGGTCCGTGGTCGAGTTCGGGCGTCACGAAATGCACGCTGGCACCGGCCAGCTTGCATCCCGCCTCGATGGCGCGGCGATGCGTGTGCAGCCCCGGAAAAGCCGGCAGCAGCGACGGGTGCACGTTGACCATGCGGCCCTCGAAACGCCGCACGAAAGCAGGCGTCAGGATGCGCATGAAGCCGGCCAGCACCAGCCAGTCGGGCGCGAACGATTCCACCGCGGCGGCCAGCGCCGCGTCAAAGGCAGCGCGGTCGGCAAACGCCTGGTGATCCACCACCGCCGTCGCGATGCCGTGGCTGCGCGCCAGCAACAGGCCACCCGCGTCGGCGCGGTTGCTGACCACGGCAGCAACGCGCGCGTTCCAGCGCTCGGTGGCGCAGGCGCGCACGATGGCGTTCATGTTGGTGCCTTGGCCGGAGAGGAGGACGACGATGTTTTGCATTGGGCTGGACAAGACCGGCGCGCAGTGTAGCCGCGCTGCGGGTCGCCATAGACTGGCGAACCTTGGCAACCCGCCCTCCATGCGCCCCCGATGAAGCAACGAGTCGTCTCCGGCATGCGCCCCACCGGCGGGCTGCACCTGGGCCACTACCACGGCGCCCTGAAGAACTGGGTGCGGCTGCAGGCCGACCACGACTGCTTCTTTTTCGTGGCCGACTGGCACGCGCTGACCACCCACTACCAGCACCCCGACGTCATCGAGCAGAACGTCTACGACATGGTGATCGACTGGCTGGCCGCCGGCATCGACCCGAAGACCGCGACGCTGTTCATCCAGAGCCGCCTGCCCGAGCACGCCGAGTTGTTCACGCTGCTGGCGATGAGCACGCCGCTGAGCTGGCTGGAGCGCACGCCGAGCTACAAAGAGCAGATGCAAGGGCCGCAGGGCCGCGACCTGTCGACCTACGGCTTCCTCGGCTACCCGCTGCTGCAGGCGGCCGACATCCTGATCTACCAGGCGGACCTGGTGCCGGTGGGTGCCGACCAGGCACCGCATGTGGAGATCACGCGCGAGGTGGCGCGGCGCTTCAACCACTTGTACGGCCGCTCGGCTGAAGCTGCGCCGAAAACCATCCTGAAGGAACCTGCGGTGCTGCTCACCGAGATCAGCCGGCTGCCCGGACTGGACGGTGCCAAGATGAGCAAGAGCGACGGCAACGACATTGCGATGCGCGAAGCACCGGCCGAGGTCGAACGCAAGATCAGGCGCATGCAGACCGACCCGGATCGGGTGCGCCGCACCGACCGGGGCGACCCCCAGCGCTGCCCGGTCTGGCAGTTCCACCGGGTCTATTCAGACGCCGACACCCAGGCCTGGGTCGTCAAGGGCTGCACCACGGCGGGCATCGGTTGCCTTGAATGCAAGCAGCCGGTGATCGACGCGATCAAGCAGGAACAGGCCCCGTGGCGGGAGCGGGCGGAGGCCTATCTCGGCCACCCGAAACAGGTGCAGTGGATTGTCGAGATGGGCACCGAGCGGGCACGAACCGCAGCGCGTCAGACGATGCGCGAGGTGCGCGAAGCGATGGGGCTGGTTTACTGACGCGGCGACAGCGGCGACAGCGCCGCCAGCGCGTCCACCACGTCCTGCCCGGTCACGCCCTCGCCGCGCGACACCGGCGCATCGGGCAGCGCCAAGGTGCCATCGGTCTTCAGGCGCGCCACCCACTGTCCCGCGTCGCGCCCCGATTCGAACGCCGCACTTTGCAGCAGCACGCGGCCGTCCGCCGCGGCGAGCTTGAAGTAGAACTTTCCGTCGGCCTCGCGATACTGCTTGAACAACGGCAGCGCGGGCCTCGCCTTCACTGCGTCGGAGGTTGTCGGCGCAGTCACCGCCACCATGCGGCGCAGCCCGACGGCGTCCCGCAGCTCGGCCAGAAACGGGCCCGCCACCGCACGCGCCTTGCGCGCCCCTTCGAGCAGGGTCTGTTCGATGCGCTCGGGGTGTGCCATCAAGTCGGCGTAGCGATCGCGAAGCGGGCCGATGTCACGCTCGATGCGATCGACCACCCGCGTCTTCGCATCGCCCCAGGCCATGCCGGAGCGCAGCTCGGCACGAAACGCGTCGCGCTCCGCATCGTCCGCGAACGCCTCGAACATCGCGACCAGCTGCGAGCCGTCCGGGTCCTTGGGCTCGCCCGGGGCGCGCGAGTCGGT
>JANNEI010000729.1:0-2807 GCA_031378565.1 Burkholderiales bacterium | reverse complement strand
AATCCTACAAATCCTGAGCCTGACGATGTTCGAGTCAACCCCGATAAATCAACTACTTGCAAAGCCCCAACCCAATTCAGATCGCGAAAACGAGTCCGAACAACTCCTCCTCCTATGACGTACGTTGGGACACTACTGATTTGGCCCAACAAATGAAAGTTACTCGGCAGCCGGGCCGAGTCCCGGCGCGGACTCACGCAGTGAAAGTGACTTAGCAACACGGCAAGATCAACCACGCAACGCCAGCACGTCTGCCGCCGGCCTCACCGACAACACCTCCTGCGCCGCCCGCTCATACGCATGCGCCAACTGCAGCACCGCGAAATCCGCCTGCGGACGCCCCATCAGCTGCAAGCCCATCGGCAAACCCGAGGCGCTGAACCCGGCGGGCACGCTGATGCACGGCAACCCGGCCAGCGTGGCGTAGATCGTCACCTCCATCCAGCGGTGATACGTGTCCATCTCGCGGCCAGCAATGTGGCTCGGCCAGCGCAGCGCGGCGTCGAACGGCCACACCTGCGCGCTCGGCAGCGCCAGCACGTCAACGCGCTCGAACAGGCCCAGCAGGTGCCGGTGAAACGCGCTGCGCTCGACACTGGCGGCCAACACCTGCGCGCCACTCAACGTCTCGCCCTGGTCGTGCTCCCACAGCGCTTCGGGCTTGATGTGTGCGCGGTTGCCGGGCTGGCGCAGGTGCGGCGCGATGCGCCCGGCCACCAGCCAGCGCCGCCAGGTCAGCCAGGTCTGCCAGACAGCGTCGGGCGACGTTCCCAGAGCCAGCGGCTCGACCGCGCAGCCGAGGTTCTGGAGCCGGCGCAGCGCCTGTTCGCAGGTGTCGATGACGCCCGGCTCCATCGCCAGGTGACCGCCCAGATCACCGAGCCAGCCGACGCGCACACGCCGGCCATCCCGCCCGTCAAGGCTGCCGTGGAAACGCTCGTGGCCGGCGATCGACAGCGGCACGCGCGCATCGAAACCGGCCTGCACGTCGAGCAGCAGCGCCACGTCGCGCACGGTGCGGCCCATCGGGCCTTCGGTGCCGAGCTGGCTGACCCACACGTCGCTCGCCGGCCACATCGGCACCCGGCCTTGTGAAGGCCGCATGCCGAACACGTTGTTCCAGCCGGCCGGGTTGCGAAGGCTGCCCATGAAGTCGCTGCCATCGGCCAGCGCCAGCATGTGGGTGGCCAGTGCCACCGCCGCGCCGCCGCTGCTGCCGCCGGCCGTCTTGCTGGCGTCGTAGGCGTTGCGGGTGACGCCGAACACCTCGTTGAAGCTGTGCGAACCCAGGCCGAATTCGGGCGTGTTGGTCTTGGCTATCACGATACAGCCGGCCGCCTTCATGCGGGCCACCATCAGGCTGTCTTCGGTGGCGACGGCATCGCGCAGCAAGGGCGAACCCATCGTGGTCGGAAAGCCCTTTGCATGGGCGATGTCCTTGATCGCGATCGGCAGGCCGTGCAGCCAGCCCAGGCTCGTGCCACGCGCCAGCAGCGCATCGTGCGCATCGGCCTGGCGCAGCGACACGTCGGCGTCCTGCAGGTTGACGATGGCGTTGTGGACCGGGTTGACGGCGGCGATGCGCGCCAGGGTCGCCTGCATCACCTCGCGACACGACACCCGGCGCGCATGAATGGCGGCAGACAGCGCGTGCGCGCTCAGCTCGGTGATGTTCATCGGGTCATCGCGTTGATCGGGTCATCGGCTCATCGCCGCTGGCCGCTCAGCGCGAGCCGTACATCATCTGCCGGGCGATGAATGATTTCACCGGAGTCAGCGCCTGCAACGCGGCCAGCCCCAGGCCCCGCGCCGCGCCGGCACCCGGCAGCTGCCAGGTGAAGCTGCGCGCCAGGAAATCGGTGGCGGCGATCATCGCCCAGCGGTCCGGGCCGCGCTGCCATTCGAGGCGGCGCAACACTGCGTCGATGTCGGTCGATTTCGACAGCGCCGTCACCAGCTCGAAGGCGTCGCGCAGCCCCAGGTTCAGGCCCTGGCCCGCCACCGGGTGCAGCGTTTGCGCCGCGTTGCCGATGCGCACCGTGCGGCCGTCGGTGAGCGTGCGTTCGGCGTTCAGCCCGAGCGCGAAACGCTTCAGCGGCGACAGCGACGTGACCTGCCCCACCTCGAGGTGAAAGATGGTGTTGAGCACGGTCAAACGTTGTGCGTCGTCCAGCGCTTCCACCGGATCGTCGTCGCTGTTCACGCACCACACCAGCGCGGCGCGGCCGTCCTTCAGCGGCAGCAGCGCGGCCGGGCCGTGGCGCGTGAAACGCTCGTAGGCCACGCCGGGCCGCGCGCTGTTCAGCGTGATGGTGCCGACCCAGGCCGTCTGCCGGTAATCGTGCGCGACCGCCTTGCGCACCTGGCCCGAAAACACGCCGCCCTCGGCGACCACCGCCAGGTCGAAGCGCTCGGCGATGCCGGCGTCGACCTCCACCCCGCCAGCGACCGGCTTCAACGCCGCCACCGGCAGGCCGAAGCGCGAGGCCAGCCGCTGCGGTGCGTCCGCCACCGCCGCTTCCCAGGCCCGCTGCAACGGGGCCACGATGGCCCCGTAGCTGAGCACCGCGCCGAGCAGCGGCACGGCCTCGTCGATGGCGCGGATGCGCACCTCGGGCTCGCCCAGCAACCCGGCCAGCACACCGCCGAGCGAAGGCGGTTGCTGTGACACATGCACTTCCGTGATGGCCTGAGCCGCGTCGGCATTCCACGCGCCCAGGCGCTCGAGCAGTTGCACGCTGCCCAGCGACAGCGCCAGCGTGCGCGGGTCGCCCGACACGTCCTTGTCGAGTGGCCGCGCGTCGAAC
>JANNEI010000718.1:0-10417 GCA_031378565.1 Burkholderiales bacterium | reverse complement strand
CCGAAGCTGGACACCGCGATGGTCGGCGCGGGCGCGGCCTACTGGATGCCGATGGACCAGTACATCGGCGGCATCGAGCACGCCATCCTGCACCTGCTGTACGCGCGCTTCTGGACCAAGGTGATGCGCGACCTGAAGCTGGTCCGCATCGACGAGCCCTTCACCCACCTGCTGACCCAGGGCATGGTGCTGAACCACATCTACTCGCGCCAGACCGAACAGGGCGGCGTCGATTATTTCTGGCCCGACGACGTGACCGATGCCGTCGACGCGTCCGGTAAGGTGACAGGCAGCACGCTGAGAAGCGATGGCCTGGCCGTGACCTACGAAGGCGTCGGCACGATGAGCAAGAGCAAGAACAACGGCGTCGATCCGCAGGCGCTGATCGACCGCTACGGTGCCGACACCGCGCGCCTGTTCGTGATGTTCGCGTCGCCGCCCGAGCAGACGCTGGAGTGGAACGACGCGGGCGTGGAGGGGGCCAATCGCTTCCTGAAGCGGCTGTGGAACTTCGGCGCAAAACATGCCGAGGTGTTGACCAGCGCCGGCCCGGTCGGCAAGCCGGCGGACGACGCTGCCAAGGCCTTGCGCCGCGAGGTGCACACGGTGCTGCGCCAGGTCAGCTACGACTACGAGCGCATGCAGTACAACACCGTCGCCTCGGGCGCGATGAAGCTGCTGAATGCGCTGGAGGCGTTCAAGGGACAAGCGCCTGCCGTGCTGCGCGAGGGCTTCGGCATTTTGCTGCGCGCGCTCTACCCGGCCTGCCCGCACACCACCTGGGTGCTGTGGCATGAGCTCGGTTACGCGGCACAGCACGGCGACCTGCTGGACGCGCCGTGGCCGCAGGTCGACAGCGCGGCGCTGCTGCAGGAGCAGATCGAACTGATGCTGCAGGTCAACGGCAAGCTGCGCGGCGCCATCACCGTCCCGGCGGCGGCCAGCAAGTCGGTCATCGAGCACGCCGCACTCGCCCACCCCGACTGCATCAGGTTCGTCGACGGGCAATCGGTGAAGCGGGTGATCGTGGTGCCGGGCCGCCTTGTCAACGTGGTGGTGTGAGCGCCGCAGCCGCATGCTTCAACGCCGCGCGTTGATCGTCCTGCCCGGCGCAGCGGCTCTGCTGGCCGCCTGCGGCTTCGAGTTGCGCCGTGCGCCCGAGCTGCGCTTTCGCAGCATCCAGCTGGTGGGCTTCACACCCCGTTCGCCGCTGGCCGACGAGCTGCGGACGAGCATCAACGCCAGCAAGACCACGCTGGTGGTCGACAGCGCGGCCCAAGCCCAGGTGGTGCTGGAAGCACTGGCCGACGTGCGCGAGAAAAGCGTGGCGGCCAGCACCGCCGCCGGCCAGGTGCGCGAGCTGCAATTGCGCGCGCGGCTGGCGTTCCGCTTGCGCACGCCCAGCGGCAAAGAGCTGATCCCGGCCACCGAAATTCTGCTCAAACGCGACATGAGCTACACCGAAAGCGCCGCGCTGGCGAAGGAGCAGGAAGAGGCGCTGCTGTACCGCGCGATGCAAGGCGACATCGTCGCGCAAGTGATGCGCCGGCTTGCCGCAGTGCAAGCCCTGTGAAGCGCGCGGTGAACTCCAGATGCAACTCCGCCCCGACCAGCTGACCGCCCATTTGCAGAAGGGCCTGCGCCCGCTGTACACGTTGTGGGGCGACGAGCCCTTGCTGGTGCAGGAAGCGGCCGACGCCATTCGCGCAGCAGCGCGTGCGGCCGGCCACACCGAGCGCCAGGTGCACATCGTCAGCGGTGCCAACCACAACTGGAGCGGCTTGCTGGGCGCATCGCAGTCCATGAGCCTGTTTGCCGACAAGCAGATCATCGACATCCGCATTCCGTCCGGAAAGCCCGGCAAGCAAGGCTCCGAGGCCTTGCAGCGCTATTGCGAGCGCCTGAGCGACGACGTGGTCACCCTGCTGCAGTTGCCGCAGATCGAATGGGCGCAGCAAAGCAGCGGCTGGTTCAGCGCACTCGACCGTGCCGGCGTGACGATTCGCTTCGAGGCCATCGACCGCAAGGCGCTGCCGCCCTGGATCGCGCAGCGCCTGGCGGCGCAGGGCCAGCGCGTGCAGGCCGGCGAGGCGGGCCAGGAAACGCTGGCGTTCTTTGCAGACCGCATCGAGGGCAACCTGCTGGCGGCGCACCAGGAAATCCAGAAGCTCGGCCTGCTCTACCCGGCGGGCGAACTGAGTTTCGAGCAGATCGAAGCGGCGGTGCTGAACGTGGCCCGTTACGACGTCTTCAAGCTCGGCGCGGCGGTGCTGGCCGGCCAGGTGGCGCGTGCGCTGCGCATGCTCGACGGCCTGCAGGCCGAAGGTGAAGCCGCGGTGCTGGTGCACTGGCACCTGAGCGACGACATCCGCACCTTGGCGCGGCTGCATGAAGCGATGAAAGCAGGCCGGCCGCTGCCCCTCGCACTGCGCGATGCCAGGGTGCGCCGCGACAAGGAGCGGCTGTTCGAGCACGCGCTGCCGCTGTTGCCCGAGCACGCCATCGGCGCGCTCTTGCAGGCGGCGCAGATTTGCGACGGCCTGGTCAAGGGCCTGAAGCACCCCGACTGGCCGACCGACCCGTGGCACGGCCTGAAGCGGCTGCTGCTGATGCTGGTGCAGCACACCTCGCTTCCGCCCTCGGCCGGGCGCGGGCGTGTGCTTCTGCCGCGGCTGGCCTTGGGGGTCTGACCGGGCAGGTGAACCCGGCGTGCCTGGGCTTCGGCCATCTCGGCACCGGCACAACCGGCCGGCAAGTTAGGGGGCTTCGCAGGCCGGGTGCAATCGGTATGGGTTTCGTAATGGCGGCGGGCCTAGCCTGAGCGCCTCACGAAGACCATTCCCGAGGGAGCCGAAGTGAAGACTCAAACCCAGCGTGATTCCTGCCCAACGCCCTGGCGGTCGGCGCTTCGTTGGCTGGGGGTCTGCCTGATCGCGGCCGCCCTGGCGGGCTGCGGCGGGTCGAATGAAGACACGGCGTCGCCTGGCGCTGGCGCGGTCGCGCCCCCGCCCCCGCCGCCCCCGCCCACGGCGCAAGCGTTCAAGCTGCTGCCGGCGCGGCTGGGCCTCGGCACCGACGGCGAGGGCCTGCTGATGGCGCTGGGGCCACCCGGCGCGCTCGTCTGGTCGTCGAGCGACCCGGCCGTGGCCAGCGTCGATGCGCTCGGCCACGTGAAGGCGGTCTCGAAAGGCAGCGCTGTCATCAGCGCCACCTCGGGCACCGACGTGGCCACGGCGACGCTGACGGTCTACCGCACCACCGGCCCCAACCCCGACCCGAGCAGCGAAACCCTGATCGCCCAGGCGTTGGCGGGCGGCCGCATCAGTGCCGAGCAGGCCCTCGGCTACCGCGTGTTCGCGCTGTTCGGCGACCCGCGCCTGCCGGCCGAACTGGACGGCGCGCCGAGCGAGTTGGCCGACCACCTGCTGATGCGCGAAGTGTCGGGCCGCCTGCCCACGTTGTCGCAGGCGACGCAGGACCTGTTGCTGCCCTTCATGATCCCGCCGACCTACCCCGAGAGCTGGTTCGCGCAGCAGGTCAAGCCGACCGCATCGGCGCTGTCCGCCAACGGGAAAAGGCGCGCCGACCTGACGATCAACTGCTTCTTCGGCCAGGCTCAGCTCGGCGCGCTGCGGCGCTCGACCGCGCACTTCAACGTGCACACCGTCTTCGGCGACGACCTGCTGCGCGGCGACGACGACAGGCCCACGTCCGAGACGGTCTC
Source organism: Burkholderiales bacterium (assembly GCA_031378565.1). GTDB lineage: Bacteria > Pseudomonadota > Gammaproteobacteria > Burkholderiales > Burkholderiaceae_C > JANYJJ01. The sequence goes on along the minus strand of JANNEI010000718.1, from coordinate 6,693 downwards.
CGACTTCATCGTCTCGGTGATCGAGGATGTGTACCAGTCCGAAACCAGTCTGTTCAAGCGCTTTCCACTGCCCGACACGAGGGAGCCGTGCAACGGCGGCGACGGTGCGGTGGACGTCTACGTCCATCCGCTGGTCGGCCGCATGAAGTCCATCACCTTCGCCTACCCGAACCGGTGCGAGAAAGTGCCCGCCTACATCGTGCTCAATTCGAACGAGCTGTTCCTGTCGTTCGGCATCACGCGCAGCGTTTCATTGGCGACGAAAAAGAAGGAATGGAAGAGCTACATCGCGCACGAGTTCGCGCACGTGCTGCAGTTCGGCATGGACCGCAGCGCCAGCTGCAAGGATTACACGTGGCTGGACGAAGCCACCGCCACCTGGGTGATGGACCACGTGGAGCCGACGGCCAACTTCGAGGACGGCGGCGAGCGCAAGTCGACGCCGCTGTTCAACCGCGCGGGCCGGTTCTACTCGAACTACCTCTACAACGACCACCGGGTTTCGATCGAGAACAGCCTGCGCGAGTCGAACCCGGAACTCAACGGCTACGGCGACTACATCTTCATGCAGTACCTGGCGCGAACCTATTCGCCCGACACCATCAAGCAGATCTTCGACGCCACCGAGAGCCAGGCCAGCGTCGAGGCGATGGCCTCGGTGCTGACATCGAAGGGCGGCATGAAGGCGGTGTGGCCCGAGTTTGCGAAGACTCTGTGGAATGACGACGTGGGCCGGCTGTTCGACGACTGGAGCCGTCTGGACCGCTACGACTTCGGCCTGGCGGCGATCTATTCACCGACCGCGATGACGGCAGCCACAGTCGCATCGACCAAGCTCAAGGCGTTGAAGATCGATCAACAAGGCCAGCCACGCGCCAGCTTTGTGCTGCTCGACAACGCGCTGGATTTTCCCGGCGACTACTACGAAGTCCAGCCGCGCAGCATGTTCTACGAGCACCTGAAGTTCACCGATGCCACGGTGCATTCGGTGCTGCTGGTGAACCCGGTCGCGATCCTGCCGAACCGTGATTTCATGAAGGTGCAGGCAGTCAAGAAGATCGCCGGAAAGTGGCAGGCCGCCGAGGACTGGACCGCCGACTCGACCAGGAGCCTGTGCCTCGACAAGAAGGACGAGCGGGTCGAAGAACTGCTGATCATCGTCAGCAACAGCGAGGTGAACCGCGGTGCCGAGCAACCGTTTCGAATCCCGAAGATCTTCCCCATGCGACTGAGCACGTCGAACGTCGGTTGCTGGAGATGGGAAGGCACGGCGTCGACCGAGAAGACCTACGACGACGGCAACCTGAGCGGAACCAGCACCGGCAGCGGCGTGGTGCGTTGGGACGTCACGGCGGTGCTTCCGCTGAGCCTGCAGTTCGAGCCGCGCGAAGGCTTCGTCGACGGCCTGGGCAGCGGCCGGTTGGGTGCCCTCTGCACGTTCACCGAGGTCGGCGACCGCAAGATCGTGGGCACCGGCCTTTTCCCCGACGGCAAGCTGCACATCAACCTGGACCTCGAGTTCGGCATCGGCGATCCACCCGACCGCAACCTGACCGCCTTCGACGGCCTGGCATCGATGCAGACGACGCGCACCATGAAGTGCCCGGGCAGCACAGTGACCAGCAGCGGCCCTGCCAGCTTCACCTGGCTGCAGGTGGACGACCAGGTGACCTACGCCGTCTCGGCCGACGGGCAGACCATCGAAGGCCAGTACATCGCGTCCTTCCCGCTGACCCGATCGAGCATCACGACACGGTTCAAGTTCAAGTCGGTGCGGGAGTAGCGGGCGGGAGGCGCGTGCAACATGGCAACAGCGCGACGCAGGCAGCGCTGGCCACCCGGCCCCGATCAGTAGCCGCGCGCCCGATCCACCAGATGCAGCAGCGGCTGCCCGTCGCGCAGCGACCGCACGTTGCGCGCCGCGATCAGCGCGGCGCTGCGCGGGTCGGTCTGCGCCGCCACGTGGGGCAGCACGGTCACGTTGGGGTGCGACCAGAACGGGTGCGCTGCGGGCAGCGGTTCGGTGTGAAACACATCGAGCACGGCGTGCTTCAGGTGCCCGCTGTCCAGCGCCGCCAGCAGTTCGGCATCGACCACGTGCGCGCCGCGCGCCAGGTTCACCACACTCGCGCCCGCGGGCATCTGTGCGAAGGCTCGCGCATCCAGCAATCCCCGTGTCCGGGCCGTCAGCGGCAGCAGGTTGACGACGATGCCGGCCTGCGCCAGAACGCCGGGCAGCGTTGACTCACCGCTGCATGCGATCACGCCGGCAACGCTGGCTTCGCGCATGCTCCAGCCGACCACGCGGTAACCGCTCTGCACCAGCCGCAGCGCCACGGCGCGGCCCATCTGGCCGAGACCGAGCAGCGCCACCGTGACCTCGTCGGCGCGCGGCTGCGGCACCGGCTGCCAGCGCCGCGCGATCTGTTGCGCGGCGCAGTCGAAGAATCCGCGCTGCAGGCTGAGCACGGCCCACAGCGCGGTCTCCGCCATGGCGGCGTTCATCGCAGGATCGACCATGCGCGCCAGCGGCACGTCGGCCGGCAGCGTGGGGTCGGCCAGCACCGTTTCGACGCCGGCCCACAGCGACTGGATGAGCTTCAGGTTGCGCAAGCCGTGCAACGCGCCGGGCGGCGGGTTGGCGACGACGGCGATGTCGATGTCGTCGTCGTGCGCCGCATCGCGACGGGCGACAAAAACCTCGTCGGGCAGCGCCGCCTGAAGCAGGTCGAGCCAGCGCGCATGTTCGTCGCTGGGCAGGCGGGCGGAGAACAGGATGCTCATGCGAGCAGGCGTGTCAGGCTGCGGCCAGCGCGCTGTTCAACGCGCCGAGCGCACACGCCACGGTTTGCTGGCGCACAGCCGCTCGGTCTCCGGCCAAACGCAGCAACTCGGCCACCGCCCCTGCGCCGGGCACCGCGATCGCCAACCACACCGTGCCGACCGGCTTCAGCGCCGTGCCGCCGCCCGGCCCGGCAACGCCGGTGACGGCCACCGCGACCTGCGCGCGGGAATGGCGCAACGCGCCGTCGGCCATCGAGCACGCCACCTCGGCGCTGACCGCGCCGTGCTGTTCGATCAGCGCCGCCGGCACGCCCAGTTGTTCGGTCTTGGCCGCGTTGGAGTAGGTGACGAAGCCGCGCTCGAACCAGTCGCTGGAACCGGCCAGCGAGGTGCAGGCCGCGGCGATCAGGCCGCCGGTGCACGACTCGGCGGTGGCCAGCATCAGCCCACGTGCGCGTAGCGCAGCGGCAAGGCGCTCGACCAGCAGGTCCACGGCGGCGTCCGGCTCGTTCACAGCCGCTGCCACAGCGCCATCACCAGCAGCGTGCACAGCGCGGCCACGAGGTCGTCGAGAATGATGCCGAAACCCTGTTGCCAACCGATGGTCTGGCCCCGCCGCAGCTTGAACAAGGCGTCGGCCCAAGCCACCGGACCGGGCTTGGCGGCGTCGAAAAAACGGAACAGCGCAAAGGCGACGAGCTGCGTCCACCACCCGGCCGGCGTCACCAGCCACAGCACGGCCCAGAAGGCGATCACTTCGTCCCACACGATGCAGCCCGGGTCGGCCACGCCGAGGTTGCGCGCCGTCACCGTGCAGGCCCACCAGCCCACCGCCAGGCCCGCCGCAAGCAGCAGCGCCCACTGCGCGTTGCCCAGGTGCGGTTGCAGCAGCACGAAGACCAGCCACGCCCACAGCGTGCCCACGGTGCCCGGCGCGACCGGCGACAGCCCGCTGCCGAAGCCCAGGGCGATGGCATGCGCGGGGTGCGACAGCATGAAGCGCAGCGTCGGCTTGCGCGGCGCGATGCGCAGTTGCGGGTTCAGCGCGGGCGATTCGGTCATGGCTGTTGCTTTAGCTGTGCCATCAGCTGCGGAAGTGGTCGAAAGAGGCGAAGCGCGTGGTCACGCTGCGGTGTTCGGCGTCGATCAGGCGCAGGCCGACCTCGGTGTCGATGCTGCCGATGCGCGTGACCGCCACACCGGCTTGCGCGGCTGCGGATTGCACCTGCGCCGCGCGCGCGGGCGGGGCGCTGAACACCAGCTCGTAATCGTCTCCGCCGGCCAGCGTGTACTCGCGTTGCAGTGCCAGCGGCAGGCCGCGCAGCACGCCGCTGCGCGGCACCGCGTCGACGTCCAGCGTGGCACCCACGCCGGAGCGGCGCAGGATGTGCGACAGGTCGCCGAGCAAGCCGTCGGACACGTCGATGGCACTGTGCGCCACGCCGCGCAAGGCAATGCCGAGCGCCACCTGCGGCTGCGGGCATTCCATGGCCATGCGCACCGCGTCGAAGGCGTCGCCGCCCAGGGCCAGCGTGCCGCGAAACACCTCCAGCGCCAGCCGTGCGTCGCCCAGCGTGCCGCTCACGTACACGTCGTCGCCCGCCTGCGCGCCCGAGCGCAGCAGGGCCTGGCCGGTGGGCACCTCGCCGAACACGGTGATGCAGATGTTGAGCGGGCCCTGCGTGGTGTCGCCACCGATCAGCTCGCAGCCCTGCGCATCGGCCAGCGCCAACAGGCCGCGCGAGAAGGCGGCCAGAAAATCTTCGTCGGCACGCGGCAGGGCCAGCGCCAGCGTGAAGGCCAGCGGCCGGGCACCGCAGGCTGCCAGGTCGCTCAGGTTGACGGCCAGCGCCTTGTGGCCGAGCCGCTCGGGTTGCACCGTCGACAGAAAGTGCCGGCCCTCGACCAGCATGTCGCTCGACACCGCGAGCTGCATGCCGGGCGACGGCGCGAACAGCGCGCAGTCATCACCCACGCCCAGCGCAGCGCGATGCACCGCACGGGTGAAGTATTTTTGAATCAGGTCGAACTCGCCGAGCGCCATCTGTCGATTGTCACCGGGCGAGGCGCGGACGACAGCGCAGGCGTCATGGCGGCCGAAGGCGGGTCTGATCGGAGAGCAGGTTCGTCAGCTCGACCGCCGAGCGCACGTCCATCTTCTCGAACACCCGCGCGCGGTGCACTTCGACCGTGCGCACGCTGATGCCGAGTTCGTCGGCGATCAGTTTGTTGGGCCGTCCTTCGACCACGAGGCGCATCACGTCGCGCTCACGCTCGGTCAGCTCGGCCAGCTTGCGCTGCACGCCCAGGCCGTCGCGCTGCTGCACGATGGTGTCGGCGCTTTTCGCCAGTGCCTGCTCGATCCGGTCGACCAGCGCGTTGTCGGCGAACGGCTTCTCGACGAAGTCGAACGCGCCGCGCTTGACCGCCGCCACCGCCGTGGGCACGTCGCCGTGGCCAGTGAGAAAGATGACCGGCAGTGCCCCCAGCAGGCCGCGCTCGGCCAGCCGCTCGAACAGCACCAGGCCGCTGGTGCCGGGCATGCGCACGTCGAGCAGCAGGCACGACGGCGAGCGCGGCCAGTCGGCGGCGCGACCGGTCAGCATCGCCTCGAACGCCTCGGCGCTGGCGAAGCCCTCGGACAGCAGGCGGCGCGAGCGCAGCAACCAGGCCAGCGCCTCGCGCACCACGTCTTCGTCGTCCACCAAATACACGGTGGGCAAGCCGAGGCGGTGCTCAGAAAACGGTGTCATGTTGTATGCGTTTCAGCCGGCGTTGCGGCAGCAGGTTCGAGCGTGGCGTCGGACGGCAGCGTAAACCGGAACTCGGTGCCGGGTCCAGTCGCGCGCGGCTGAAAGTCCAGCGCCCCGCCATGCTGTTCGATGACGGTCCGGCACAAGCTCAGGCCGAGGCCCATGCCTTCGTCGCGGGTCGTGAAGAAGGGCGTGAACAAGCGCTGCGCGACCGCATCGGACACGCCCGGCCCGCGGTCCATCACGCTGAAGGTGATCCAGCGCGGATGGTGCTGGCGGATCACGATGCGCAGCTCGCGCGCGTCGAACGGGGTGTGTTCTTCCATTGCCTGAATGCCGTTGCGGGTGAGGTTGAGCAGCACCTGCTCGACCATCGTGCGGTCGCACACCGCGCGCGGCACCGGCGTTGGCATGTCCACCTCCACGCGGGTGCCGCTCTTGCGGGTTTGCAGGCGCACCAGCGGCAACACGGCGTCGATGAGCTGGTCGCAGCGCACCGGTTCGCGCGACTGTTCGCGACGCCGCACGAAGTCGTGCACGCTCTTGATGACGCGGCCGGCGCGCTCGGCCTGCTCGGCAATCCGCTCGGTGGCCTGTTGCAGCAGGGCTGCCGTTTCTTCGTCGCGCACGCCCGACTGCATCAGGTTCAGCGAGCCGGCGGCGTAGCTGGCGATGGCGGCCAGCGGCTGGTTCAGTTCATGGCTGAGCAGCGAGGCCATTTCGCCCACGGTGGCCAGCCGCGCGGTGGCCTGCAGCCGCTCTTGCTGCTGGCGCGCGATTTCTTCGATGCGCCGCTGGTCGCTCACGTCGAGCACCGCACTCATCCAGCCGGTCTGCGCGCCAGCACCGTCGACCAGCGGCGCTTCGAAGATCAGCACCGCGAACCGCTCGCCGCCCTTGCGCATGAAGATGGTCTCGAAGCCTTCACGCGAGTCGTCGAGCGGGCGGCGTGTGTCCAGCCGCGCGCCCTGCCGGCGCGCGTATTCGTCGGCCAGTTCTGGCGGCCAGTAGGGCGGCGCGGTGAGGCCGATCAGGTCGTCCGCCGCGAAGCCCACCATCTTGCAGAACGCCGGGTTCACGTAAGTGATGCGGCCGTGCAGGTCGCGCGCGCGCAGGCCGGTGACGAGCGAGTCTTCCATCGCCTTGCGGAACGCCA
>JANNEI010000698.1:0-1637 GCA_031378565.1 Burkholderiales bacterium | reverse complement strand
GTCTCGCCGAAATAGGCCAGCAGGCGCACGCGCCGGCAGTCGTGCGCTTCTGAGAGCGCCAGCAGGGCTTCGAGCTTTTGCACCTGGCCGCGCTTGAACTCCTCGCCGGCCGGGCTGTCGTCGATCATGCGGCGCTGGTTCACCACGTCGGCCAGGCCGTAGGCCATCCAGGCGTCGGCGGGCAGGCCGTCGCGCCCGCCGCGGCCCGTCTCCTGGTAGTAGCTCTCGATGTTCTTCGGCAAGTCCAGGTGCGCCACGAAGCGCACGTCGGGCTTGTCGATGCCCATGCCGAAGGCGATTGTCGCCACCATCACCAGGCCGTCCTCGCGCAGGAAGCGGTCCTGGTGGCGACGCCGCACATCGGCGTCCAATCCGGCGTGATACGGCAGCGCAGTGACGCCCTCGGCTGTCAGCCAGGCAGCCGTCTCGTCGACCTTCTTGCGCGACTGGCAATAGACGATGCCGGCCTCGCCCTCGTGTTCGTCGTTGATGAAACGCAGCAGTTGCTGGCGCGGGTTGTCTTTTTCCACCACGCCGTAGCGGATGTTCGGCCGGTCGAAGCTGCTGATGAAAATGCGCGCTTCATCCAGCTGCAGGCGCTGGATGATGTCGGCCCGCGTCAGGTCGTCGGCGGTGGCGGTCAGCGCAATGCGCGGCACGCCGGCATAGCGTTCGTGCAGCACGTTCAGCGCCAGGTAGTCCTCGCGAAAGTCGTGTCCCCACTGGCTCACGCAGTGAGCCTCGTCGATCGCGAACAGGCTCAGCAGCCCGCGCTCGTGCAGCGAATCCAGCTGCGCCAGGAAGCGCGGCGTGGTGATGCGCTCTGGCGCGGCGTACAACAGCACCAGCCGGCCGCCCATCATTTCGCGCTCGATGCGTTGCGCCTCTTCGGCCGTCAGCGACGAGTTGAGGAACGCCGCGTGCACGCCGGCTTCTTCCAGCGCGCCGACCTGGTCGTGCATCAGCGCGATCAGCGGGCTGACGACAATCGCCACGCCCTTTCCGGCGCGATGCCGTGCAATCGCGGGCACCTGGTAGCACAGGCTTTTGCCGCCGCCGGTGGGCATCAGCACCAGCGCGTCGCCGTCGGCCACCACATGGTCCACGATCTCGGCCTGCGCGCCGCGAAACGCGGGGTAGCCGAAGACTTGTTGAAGGATGTGTGCGGGGCGGATGTCGGTCAGGGCGTCGGTCGAATGCATGGTGGTCGGGTCGCGGCCCGGCATGGTACGGCAAGGCCCTGGGCGCGCGGGTCGTGCTAACTTATGGCCGGGTTACCCGCCCCCTTCACAGACACCTGCGCGCCGCCTCGGCTGGCCTCAGGAATTTGAGCCGCTCACAAGGAAACGCTTCATGAATCGAGCCAGTTTGTTCGCCGCGAATGGTGTGGTCGGTTTCACCATTGGCGCGCTGGCGGTTTGCCTGGGCCTCGTGACGGCTACCGCTGCGCAGGCACAGGCCTTGGCACAGGTGCCGACACAAACTCCGACAAAAGAGCCGGCACCAACGCCGACGCCAACGCAAACCCCCGAGCGCCCCCGCATCGAAAAGGCCACCGACCTGCCGCGCTTCACCTACCCGCTGAAGGGCAGCCTGGAAGACCTGGTGCGCAACGATGCCGCCTTTGCAAGCTTCGC
>JANNEI010000685.1:0-1869 GCA_031378565.1 Burkholderiales bacterium | reverse complement strand
TGCGGCTCGGCTGGGCCAGCGCCCACGGCCCGTGTCTGATGGACCTGGCACCCGGCCAGAACGATGCGTTGACTCGCGGCGCGCTCGGTGTTCTGGCGACGCCGCCGAACGGTGTGGTGACGCAGCAGCAGTCACCGCGCTGGCAATCGCAATGGGCCGACTTCGCACTGGTCCCCGACGTGACCTATGCGCTCACCGAGCCCACGCAGTGGCGATGCCTGAACCGGCCCGTCGACTCGCCGCTCCATTTCAGCGGCAGGCTCATCGGCGGCTGCATCGACACGCTCATGCACCTGGCCGGCAGCGCATTCGGCAACGTGCCTGGGTTCGTCCAGCGCTGCGGCTCTGAAGGCGCGATCCTGTACCTGGAGAATGCGGAACTGTCTCCGACCGCGCTGGTGCGCGCACTGCACCGCTTGCGGTGGGCGGGCTGGCTCGATGGCCTGGCGGGCCTGCTGATCGGCCGATCTGCCGCAGCCGACGCCACCGGTGCCGACGAATTGCGGTACGAAACTGCGCTTCAACGCGAGTTCGGCGGCCTGTCGTTTCCGGTGCTGGTCGACGTGGACATCGGCCACCGGCCACCGCAACTGATGCTGGTCAACGGGGCGCTGGCCGAAGTGGACTGGAGCAAAAACGACGGCGGCAGGCTGACTCAGACCTTGGTCTGATGGATCGCCGCCGCACCACCAATGCCGCGGCAGGACGGCGATTGGTCTGTCAGGCACCATCACCGCATGACGATCACCGTCGAGCAACTTCGCCGCTACGCCGTCGCGCGCAGCCTGTTCACGCCGACGACGCTGCCGGGCGCGCTCCGCAAGCTGGGCTTCGTGCAGGCCGACCCCATTCGCGCACCAGCGCGGGCGCAGGACCTGACGCTGCGCCACCGCGTCAAGGGCTACCTCGCGGGCGACCTGGAACGGCGCTACGCGAAGCTCGGCATCGAGGAAGACTTCTTCGTCAACTACGGTTTCCTGCCGACCGCCACGCATGCGTTGATGCACCCGCGCACGCCGCGCACGGTGTGGCCGAAAGCCCGCCACGCGCAGGCGCAGGCCGTGCTCGACTTCGTGCGTGAGCGCGGCGTGGTGCACCCGCGCGAGGTCGACGCGCACTTCGCTCACGGCAAGGTGAAGAACTGGTTCGGCGGCTCGACCAATGCGAGCACGCAGTTGCTCGACGGCATGCACTACCGCGGGATGGTGCGCATCGCGCGACGCGACGGCGGGGTGCGGCTCTACGCAGCGCGGCCCGGGCACGAGACGGTGGTCGATGAGCCGCCAGATCCGGCCGCAGCGCTCGATGCGCTGGTCGATGTGATCGTGCGCAAGTACGCCCCGCTGCCGGGGCGCAGCCTGGGCGAACTCGTCAGCCATCTGCGCGGCGGCGCGCCACAGTGGGCGCACCTGCGCGCGAGCGTGCTGAGCCGCGCCCGCGAACGCCTGACCCACGCCATGGTCGACGGCGTCGACTGGTACTGGCCGGCCAATGAAAAGCCAGCGTCAGCGCGCCATGCGCCGAGCGACACGGTGCGCCTGCTCGCGCCGTTCGACCCAGTGGTCTGGGACCGCCGCCGCTTCGAGCTGTTCTGGGGCTGGGCCTATCGCTTCGAGGCCTACACGCCGGCAGCGCAGCGTGTGCGCGGCTACTACGCGCTGCCGCTGCTGTGGCGCGACCAGGTGATCGGCTGGGGCAACCTGTCGGTCGGCGGCGGCGTGTTGAAGGCCGAACTCGGCTGGGTCAGCGGAAAGCGTCCGCGCGATGCGATTTTTCGGCGCGAGCTGGAGGCCGAACTCGACCGCATGCGAAGCTTCTTGGGCAGCGACTGATCAGCGCGCGGCCGGGTTTGCTGCCAGTGGCTTCTGC
>JANNEI010000664.1:0-1672 GCA_031378565.1 Burkholderiales bacterium | reverse complement strand
CTGCGCGCTGGCACTGCGGCAGGCTGCGTTGGCCAAATCCACCGACGCGCTGACGGACTGGTGGTGCCAGGCCAGCGCTTGCAGCGACCTGCCCGGCGCGTTCTGGGCCACGCTGACGCACCCGCGGTGCGACAAGATGCTGGAGCATCGCGTGCTGGGCGAGGTGCACATGCTGCAGCATCAGGTGGGCGCTGCACAGCGCGTCGACCGGGCGCGGTTAGACGCTGCCTTGGCCGGGAACACTGCGCTGCGGCAAGACTTGTCGTCACTGCAACAGCGCCAGCAGCGGCAAGCCAGTGACCACGCCCTGCTCAGCGAGCGCCTGCAAAGCCAGCTGCTGCGGGCACGCGCCGATTTGATCGGGCGCGATACTGCCATTGCCGCCCTGCATGACGAACGCCGCGCGATCGATGCTTCGGTGCCGGCGTTGAAAAGCCGCGCCGACCTCTCGCGCCACAGCCAGTGGCAGGGCGAACGCATCGTGGATCTCGAGCGCGCACTGACGCAGGCCCGTCAGGAGGCCCTGCGCCAGCAACGCCTTGCGGAGGAGGCCACCGCTGCACTGGCGGCAGGCATCGCCAATGCAGTCCTCAACAGCACCGCTCCCGTCGCGGTACCCTCCAGCGCACCGCCACTTGCAGACCGCGCGGTGCTGTGTGTGGGCGGCCGCCCGGCCAGCGTGCCGCTGTACCGCCACATCATTGAGCAGACGGGCGGACGCTTCCTGCACCACGACGGCGGAGAAGAGCAAAGCGCGGCCCGGCTCGACGCCACGCTGGCCGCCGCCGACCTGGTGATCTGCCAGACCGGCTGCATCAGCCACGACGCTTATTGGCGCGTGAAGGACCACTGCAAACGCAACCGCAAGCCATGCGTCTTCGTCGAGAAACCGGGCAGCGCCAGCCTGCGCCGCGCGCTCGCCGAACTTCAACCGAGCCTGCTGGCGTGAGCCGGCACATCGATGCCACCGACACACTCGCTTGCCTGCACCCGCATGGAGTCCGTACCGACTCGCAACTCAGGAAATCCGCATGAACCCAAAACTGCGCGCAGCCGTCGAGTGGACTCTGTTCCTGGCTGCGGTCACCGTCATCTGGCTGCTCGTGCCCTACCCTGCGCAGGCACACGAGGCACGGTACGGCGGCTGCGCTGACAGGGACGTGCGAGCAGTGGAGCGGGCAGAATGAATGTCTCGCGCATGCACCCGAGCCATCGGCCCGCCGCCCTGGACACCCCAATGAGCCACCTGAACACCGTCGAGTTGAAGGCATTCGTTCCGGCCCGGGACTACGAATTGTCCAAGCGCTTCTACCGCGACTTGGGGTTCGCGCTGGCCTCGGACTCCGACGGCATCGCCTACTTCCACCACGAGAACGTGAGCTTCCTGCTGCAAGACTTCTACGTGGCCGCGCACGCAGACAATTTCATGATGCACTTGCTCGTGAGCGACGTGGACGCGTGGTGGGAGCATGTGCAGGACACCGGCATAGCGCAGAAGTACGCCGTGCGCACCGAGCCGCCCGAACAACGCCCCTGGGGCATGCGTGACTTCGTGATCGTCGATCCTTCAGGCGTGCTGTGGCGCATCGCGCAGAACACCGGGCCGGTGAAGGCGCACGGCGGATGATCCGCCGCATCGCACGGCATCAGCTCGCCGCTGGCCTTTCGGGCC
>JANNEI010000662.1:0-1896 GCA_031378565.1 Burkholderiales bacterium | reverse complement strand
GTGTCCGTGCGCCGCCAGATACGCCGCCAGCGTGGGCAGCACCAAGGTCAGCGAAATGAACGACAGGTCGCCGGTGATGAAGCCGAAGCTGTGCTGCGCGTGCGCCGCCGCGAAAGGCGTGCCGGCCACGTCGCGTGCGTTGACGCCCTCAAACAGTTCGACCCGCGCGTCGTCAACCAGCCGCGGGTGCAATTGGCCGTGCCCCACCTCGATGCCCACCACGCGTGCCGCGCCGCGTTGCAGCAGCAGGTCGGTGAAGCCGCCGGTGCTCTGGCCCACGTCGAGGCAGGTCAGGCCGGCCACGTCGAGCCCGCAGTGCGCCAACGCGCCTTCCAGCTTCAGCCCGCCGCGCGACACGAAGCGCAGCTCAGCGTCGTCGGTGATCTGCAACTCGCAGCCTTCGGGCAGGTCTTCGCCGGCCTTGCGTGGCACGGCCCAGCCTTTCGGGCCGAGCCAGCGCACCGCCGACCGCTCGATCAGCCGCTGGGCGGCGGATCGGGTGGGGGCCAGACCGCGGGAGAGCAACAGTTGGTCGGCGCGCATCAGACGATGGCTGGTGCGTCGAGCGCTGTGGGCAACGGCTTCATTGCAACGCGGCCAAATGACGCTGTGCTGCCTCTCCGAGCTTGCGGTCGAAGGTGGCCAGCGGTGCCTTGAGTTCGGCCGCCAGCCACAGATAAGCGGCGTCGTAGGCCGACAAACCGTAGCGGTGGGCGAGTTCGCATTGCGCGGCGACGTCGGTGCGGTGGAGTTCCAGCGCCTGTTCGGCGTAGTCGGCCAGCGCGAGGGCAATCGATTCCGCCGGCCAGCCTTGCGAATGCTTTTTCAGTGCGACGCTGGCCATCTCGTGGTCGATCAGGGTCGGCGCGTGAAGCGTGCGTCCGGTCAGGCGTTGGGTGGCTTCGTCGCGCGACGGCTCCTCGAAAAGCACCGCCGCGAGCACGCTGCAGTCGACCACCAGCGCCGGGCGTGCGAGGTAGGCGGCGGGCGGCTCGGCGACGATCAACTTTTGCGTCATCGCGTGTCGCGATCGGCGCGAACGATGTCGACCGCCAACGGGCCGGTCGAGATCGGGCGCGGGAAGCGCACCTGATGCTCGGCGGCAATCTGCTCGATGGTCTTGCTGCCGCGCCGCGCCGGGTCGATCGCGCGACTTGCGCCGAGTGGCAACGACGTGGCTTGGGTGTCTGGCTGCGCCGCGGCGTGCTCGATGATCTGCATCAACTCACCTTGCAGCGACCGGTGGTTGCGCGCCGCCCGCAAACGCAAGCGCTCGGCCAGCGCCTCAGGCACACCCTTGATCGACAGATTGATTTCCATATTGGCTCCAGAATGAAACTGTGGCTCCATTTTGGAGCCACCCTTTCCATGCCGTCAAGGGGCTCTCAATACCGGTAAGTGTCCGGCTTGTACGGCCCCGCCTTGCTGACGCCGATGTACTCGGCCTGCTCGGTGGACAACTCGGTCAGCATGGCACCGACCTTCTTCAGGTGCAGCCGCGCGACCTTCTCGTCCAGGTGCTTGGGCAGCACGTAGACCTTGCCGTTTTCGTACTGGTCGCTCTTGGTGAACAGCTCGATCTGGGCGATGGTCTGGTTGGCGAAACTGGCCGACATCACGAAGCTCGGGTGGCCGGTGGCGCAGCCCAGGTTCACCAGCCGGCCGCGCGCCAGCATGGTGATCTTTTTCCCGTCGGGGAAGGTGATGTGATCGACCTGCGGCTTGATCTCGTCCCACACGTACTTCTCGACCGACGCGATGTCGATCTCGTTGTCGAAGTGGCCGATGTTGCAGACGATGGCTTCGTCCTTCATCGCCAGCATGTGCTCGTGCGTGATCACGCGCTTGTTGCCGGTGGCCGACACGAAGATGTCGGCCTTGTCGGCGGCGTAGTCC
>JANNEI010000634.1:0-10947 GCA_031378565.1 Burkholderiales bacterium | reverse complement strand
CAGGTCGATCACGTCGGTGCACAGGCGCTGCAGGCTCGCGTCGCAGGCCTGCACGAACTCGGCCGGCGTGACGTTGGCGCTGCCGTTGCGCACCCAGTCCATGTTGCGCGACGGGCCGGCCACCTTGCTGGCCAGCACCACCTTCTGGCGCACGCCGGGGCGGGCGGCGAACCAGCTGCCGATGATGCTTTCAGTGGCACCGTAGGTTTCGCGCCGCGCCGGCACGGCGTACATCTCGGCCGTGTCGATGAAGTTGATGCCGCGTGCCAGCGCATGGTCGAGCAGCCGGTGCGAATCGGCTTCCCCGACCTGCTCGCCGAAGGTCATCGTGCCCAGGCAAATCGGCGTGACCTGCAGGTCGCTGCGGCCCAGCGTGACGAGAGGGAATGTGTTCATGGCCGCGAGTTTACGGCGGGCCGTCACAGGCCCGCGCCACAATGGCGGCCGTGCCGAACCCCGCATTCACTGCCTCCTTGACCCTTCAATGACGACGCGACCCACGATGGCGCGCACTCGGCGTTGGCAGATGGTGATGCCGGTGTTGCTTCTGCACGGAGCAGGTGTCTGGTTGCTGATGCACGAGAGCCTGCGCGAGCGCAGCGCGGGGCCATCGGAACCACCGCTGCGCATGGCGGTTCGGGTGCTTCCAGCAGCGGCAACGCCGCCTTCAACCGCGCCCACGCGGCCCATCGAGCCACCCACCCCGATGGCATCGAGAACGCCAAAAAAACGCGCGCAAACTTTCGATGCCGATCCACCCGCGAGCGATGCGCTGCCCGGTGCGAACCAGGCCATCACGCCGCCTCCGTCTCTCGAAGCACCGGGCGCAGCCACAGCAGCGCGCGACACGGCGCTCGATCTGCGCCTGCCCCGCGCGCCATCGGGCGCGCCGCCGCCTTCCGCCCAGGCCACCATCGACCCGCGCTCGAACAGCGCGCGTAAAAGTTTCAGCGACGTGCTGGCCGCCAAGCTGGGCAGCGACGACCGGTGGATCGAAGACGCGCGCGGCGACGGCCGCCTGCGTGTGCGCAAGGGCGCCAGCTGTGTCGACGTGCGGCCCACGCGCGGGGCCGAACTCAATCCGTTCGATCAGTCGGTGCGGCCGATACCGAGGTTGGTGGAAGCATGCGACTGAGCACTGCTGTTCATCGAGCTTGACTGCGGGCCTCAGCCGGCGCGGCACGCGCCTCCTCGCGCAGCCGCAACACCCGCCGCTGCACCTTGCCAGTGGTGGTCATCGGCAGGGCGTCGATGAATTCGATTTCCTTCGGATATTCGTAAGGTGCCAGCTTGCCGCGCACGTGGCGCTGCAACTCGGCCACCAGCCCCGGCGTGCCGACGAAGCCCGGAGCCAGCACGATGAAGGCTTTCACCACCGCACCGCGCTCGGCGTCGGGCTTGGGCACCACGGCAGCGTTGGCCACGGCCGGGTGCTTGACCAGGCAATTCTCGATTTCGCTGGGGCCGATTCGGTAGCCGGCGGCCTTGAACAGGTCGTCGCTGCGGCCCTGGTACCAGAAGTAGCCGTCGGCATCGACCACTGCCATGTCGCCGGTGCGGCACCAGCTGTCGGCCGGGTCGCCGCTGAACTTGGCGCGGGTGGCGGCCTCGTTCTTCCAGTAGCCGAGGAAGAACACCGGGTCGGCGTGGCCGTGGATGTCGCGCCGGTGCACCGCCACGTCGCCCGCCACGCCGGCGGCGCACTCGTTGCCGTCATCGTCGAGCACGGCGATGCGGTGGCCGGGATACGGGCGGCCCATGCTGCCCGGCCGCGCCGGCCACAGGCGCGCGCAGTTGCCGACGATGTAGTTGATCTCGGTCTGGCCGAACATTTCGTTCACCGTCGCACCAAGCTGCTGCTGGCAGTAGCCGAACACCGCATCGCCGACCGATTCACCGGCGCTCATGATGGCCTGCAGACACAAGTCGTAGCGCTCGCGCGGCAACGGCACCGCTTTCATCATGGCCTTCAGCGCCGTGGGAAACAGGAAGGTGTGGGTCACCCGGTAACGCTGCATCAGGCCGAACGCGACCTCGGGTGCAAAACGCCCCTGGTAGGCGACGATTTCAGCGCCGAAGTACAGCGTTGGCAGCAGGGCATCGAGCAGCCCGCCAGTCCACGCCCAGTCCGCGGGACTCCAGAAAACGCCTTGCGTTTGCTGGAGCCCCTGGCTGGGCCGAGGCCCTGAACTGTTGCCCCCTTTCCCCCGCTCCCCCTTCCCCAGGGAAGGGGGCCTGATCGATGCGTCGCTTGCGGGGTCGAATCCAAACCAGTTCTGGCTGGCCACGAACCCGGGCAGGTTGCCGATCAGGCAACGATGCGCGAGCAACGCGCCCTTCGGCGGGCCGGTGGTGCCGCTGGTGTAGATGAGCACGGCGGCGTCGTCGGCCCGGGTCTTGACGGCGGGGAACTGCGTGCGCTCGGGCTGCAGGGCGGCGTCCCAGTCCAGATCGCCCTGCCCTGCTGCGCTGCCCACGGCCAGCAGCGTGCGCAAGCCGGGGCATTGCGCACGCGCCGCCAGCAGGTTGGCGATGGCGCTTTCGTCGACGATGGCAAGGCGCGCCTCGCTGTGGTTGATGCGGTATTCGAGCGCGTCGGGGCCGAACAGCATCGACAGCGGCATCGCGACCGCGCCGAGCTGGTAGATCGCCATGTGCGCCACCGCGGTCTCGAACCGCTGCGGCATCACCACCGCCACCCTGTCGCCACGCCGCACGCCGAGGCGCCTCAGCGCATGCGCCAGCCGGTTGGCGTCGCGCTGGAGCTCGGCGTAGGTGTGGCTCGACGTGCGCCCGTCCTCGTGCTCAAAGCGAATCGCCACGGCCCTGGGCGTGTCGCGGGACCAGCGTGCGCAGCACACCTCCGCGATGTTGAACTCGTGCGGCACCTGCCAGCGAAAGCTGCGGTGCATCGCATCGCAGCGGTCGAGGTCGTTGGGCCGGGCGGCGGCTTGCGTCATGAAACCGAGCATAAATGCCCGGCGCGTTCAGCCGGCTCAAGTCTTTTCGCCGGCCCGCCGATAACCGGGCATCCCAGCGGCCCATCGCGGCGGCGACCGACATCAAACCCAGGCGCAGCACACCATGCAATTTTCTCAACTGGCCACCGTCAAGCACCGCCTTACCGTGGGTGTGCCGCTGCCCTTCAACGTGCGCGATGCCGACCAGACGCTGATGCTCGCGCGCGGGCAAATCGTCGCCAGCTTCGAGCAGATGGAGGCGCTGTTCAAGCGCGGCGCGCTGGTCGACATGGCCGAGTTGCCACCGGGCCGCAAAGAAGTCGCCGACGCTGCGCGCACGGCGCTGCCGAAGCTGTGGAGCCAGTGCATGGACCGCATCGGGCAGACGCTGCAGAAGTCGTCGCAAGACGGGTTTGCCGCGGCGCTGGACGACGTGAGCGGGCCTGTGCTGCAACTGATTCAGCGCGACCCCGACCTCGCGGTGTTCCAGGTTCTGCAACAAGGCGGCACCAAGAACATCGAGTACGGCTTGACGCATTCGGTGCACACCGCGATCAGCAGCTTCCTCGTCGCGCAGCGCCTGGGATGGGACGCTGCCGAGGTGCAAAGAGCCTTCAAGGTGGCACTGACGATGAACCTGGGAATGCTGGAGCTGCAAGGCGTCCTGGCGACGCAGACCACAGCGTTGACAGCCGAGCAACGCCGAGCCATTCACGAGCACCCGCAGGTCAGTGTGGCGATGCTGAAACACGCCGGCATCGATGACGCCGACTGGCTGCGCGCGGTGGCACAGCACCACGAGACAACCGACGGCAGCGGCTATCCGGCCGGGCTGCGCGAGGTCTGCGACCTGGCCGCGCTGGTGCGCCGCGCCGACATCTACACCGCCAAGCTCAGCCCGCGCAACAGCCGCGAAGCGATGGCCGCCGACCAGGCCGGCCGCACGATGTTCATGCAGGACCCCGGGCATCCGATGAGCGCCGCGCTGGCCAAGGAGTTCGGCGTTTACCCGCCGGGCTGCTTCGTCAAGCTGGCGTCAGGTGAAACCGGCGTGGTCGTCAAACGCGGCCTGAACGTGACGGCACCGTGGGTGGCCGTGTTGACCACCGCCAACGGCGTTGCGCTGAAAGAGCCGCTGCCGCGCGACACGTCGAAACGCGAATACGCGGTCGCCGCGGTGCTGCACGAGAAATCGGTGTCGGTTCGCATCAGCCCCGAAAAGCTGATGCAGATGGCCTTTGCCTGACGAACTTAGGGGCTGAGGGGCACTCGCTCAGCGCCCCCCGAACGCCGCCAGCGCGTCGCCGCTGATGCGGCAAATGCGCCAGTCGGGCATCACGGTGGCACCCATCTTTTGGTAGAAGCGGATTGCGTTCTCGTTCCAGTCGAGCACGCTCCACTCGAACCGGCCGTGCCCGCGTTCGACGGCCAATTGCGCCAGCCGCGTCAGCAATGCGCTGCCCAATCCCAGGCTGCGGTGGCTGGGCTTCACGAACAGGTCTTCGAGGTACAGCCCGGGCTGCGCGAGAAAGGTCGAGAAGTTGGTGAAGAACAGCGCGAAGGCGGCCACTTCGCCTGCGACTTCGGCCACCCACGCCTCGGCCGACGGCTTTTCACCGAACAGGTGGGGCCGCAACTTCTCGGGGGTGACCTGTAGCAAATGGCCGAGCTGCTCGAACTCCGCCAGCTCACGGATCAGTTGAACGATGGCAGACACATCGCGCAACTCGGCGGCGCGAAGGACGAAAGAGGCAGGCGAGGTCATGCCGACATTTTGCCGCACGCCGCCGCTGTCGCTGGGTGGACAGCAGATTGCGCCGCGCGCTTCTATAGTCCGGCGATGACTACCACGCCCTACGTCGTGCGGCGCGCCAGCAGCAGCCGCTTCATTCATGCGCGCGGCCTGCGTCATCACGTGCTCCAGTGGGGTGACGCCAGCCTGGTGACGCCGCAGCGCCCGCCGCTGGTGATGTTGCACGGCTGGATGGACGTGGCCGCGTCGTTCCAGTTCGTGGTCGACGCGCTGGCTGCGGACCGCTTTGTGCTGGCCCTCGATTGGCGCGGCTTCGGGTTGACCGACACGCCGGCTGCCGACTGCTATTGGTTCCCCGACTACCTGGGCGACCTGGACGCGGTGCTCGACGCGCTTTTCGTTTCAAGCGACACACCCGCGCCCGTGATCGACCTGGTCGGCCACAGCATGGGCGGCAACGTGGCAATGATTTACGCTGGCATCCGCCCGCAGCGCGTTCGCCGCCTCGTCAACCTCGAAGGCTTCGGCATGCCGGCGTCCAGGCCCGCGCATGCGCCGAAGCGTCTGGTGCAGTGGCTGGACGAACTGAAGACTCCCATCGAGTTGCGCACCTACGACAGCCTGGCCGCGGTGGCCGAACGGCTGCGCAAGACGAACCCGCTGCTGCCCGAGCAGCGTGCCCACTGGCTGGCGCAGCACTGGTCGCGCCAGCGCACGCATGCCGATGGAACGCCGGGCCGGTTCGAGATCCTCGGTGACGCGGCGCACAAGCGGGCCAACCCGGTGCTGTCGCAAGTGCCCGAAGTGCTCGAATGCTGGAAGCTCATCAGCGCGCCGGTGCTGTGGGTGGAAGGCGACCTGACCGACATCAGCCGCTGGTGGGGCACTCGCTACACCAAGCAGGAATTCCATGAGCGCCTGAGCGTGGTGCCGAACGTCGAGAAGCACCTGCTGTCGCCGGCAGGGCACATGCTGCACCACGATCAGCCGGAAGCGCTGGCCGCGCGGCTGGAAGCCTTCCTGAGCTGAGCGCGAGGCTTCAACCCGACAAAGAAGCGGCCCGGTTCTTTCGAACGGGCCGCTTCGATTTTCATCAGGCTGCCCGCACCCCCGAAGGCACGTGGGCAGACCGCGATCAGTGCGTCAAGTCTTGGTCAACCTCAGGTCGGGGTAGCGCACGTGCTCGACCAGGTCTTGCGTGTCCTTGCGCGGCGCACCCGTCAGCAGGCTGACGATGATGATCACGGCAAAGCCGATCGGCACCCCGAACAGGCCGGCCGAGATCGGCTGGATGTCCCACCACAGCTCGACCGGGCTGGTCACGCCGAACATGCCACGCAGCCACGGCTGGGTCGTGATCATGTAGTAGGCCGTGACGCCAAGACCGGCCATCATGCCCAGCGATGCACCCCATTTGTTGGCCCGCTTCCAGAAGATGCCTAGCGTCAGCGCCGGGAAGAAAGACGCAGCCGCGAACGAGAACGCAGCCGACACCAGGAACAGGATGTCCGCCGGCTTCTGCACCGCCACCAATGCCGCGACCAGGGCCACCACCAGCAGCAGCGCCTTCGAGATCGTGACGCGCCGCGAGGTCGAGGCGTTGGGGTCGATCATCTTGTAGTACAGGTCGTGGCTCAGCGCGTTGGCAATGGTCAGCAGCAGACCGTCGGCAGTGGACAGCGCCGCAGCCAGGCCGCCCGCCGCCACCATTCCCGAGATGACGTACGGCAGACCGCCGATCTCGGGTGTGGCCAGCACGATGATGTCGCCCCCGATCTTCATCTCGCCGAGCTGCAGGATGCCGTCACCGTTGACGTCCACCAATGACAGCAGGCTCGGATCCACCTTCTGCCAGTTGGCGATCCAGGCGGGCAGATCGACGAACGGTGTGCCCACCAGCAACGAGAAGACCTCGAACTTGGCAAGCACGGCAAGCGCCGGTGCAGTGAAGTACAGCAGGAAGATGAAGAACAGCGACCAGCTCACCGACTCGCGTGCCTGCTTCACCGAAGGCGTGGTGTAGTAGCGCATCAGGATGTGCGGCAGCGCAGCGGTGCCCACCATCAGGCAGAACACCAGCGCCAGGAAGTTGCGCCGCGAGATGTCGAAGGCCTTCTGTGCCGCAGCGTCGCCATTCGGATCGCCAGAGAACACCTGCGCATGCGGCAGCATGCCGGCCAGCGGCTTGGCGCGAGCCTCGTTCGCCGCCTTGGCGGCAGTCCACGCCTTCTTGGCTTCGGCTTCGTTCTTGGGCATGCCGGCGAGCGTCTTCTCGGCAGCTTGAATGTCGACCGTCGGGGCGTTTGCGGCCTTCAGATCGGCGACCTTGCTGGTGGCTGCTGCAGTGTCGGCCGCCAGCGCGGTCGGGATGTTCTTCAGCTTTTCGCCCAGGTCGTCAGCGCGCTTCTTGAAGACGGCGATGACTTCCTTTTCCTTCGGGTCGGCGATCAGCTTCTTCTCGATCGCGGTCACTTTCTCAAGCTGGAAACCGTAGATCGCCTGTGGCACCGGAACGCTGGTCTGCTTGACAGCCAGCCACACCACCGGCAGCAGGTAGGCCACGATCAGGATGATGTACTGCGCCACTTGCGTCCAGGTGACGGCGCGCATGCCGCCCAGGAAGGAGCACACCAGGATGCCGCCCAGGCCGACGAAAACCCCAACCTCGAACGCCAGCCCGGACATGCGTGCGGTGATCAGCCCGACGCCGTAGATCTGCGCCACCACGTATGTGAACGAGCACAGGATGGCCGCCACCACGCCGATGAAGCGCGGCAGGTTGCCTTCATAGCGGGCACCCAGGAAGTCCGGGATCGTGAACTGGCCGAACTTGCGCAGGTACGGTGCCAGGAACAGCGCCACCAGACAGTAACCGCCGGTCCAGCCCAGGATGAAGGCGAGGCCGCTGTAGCCGGTCAGGTAGAGCGTGCCGGCCATGCCGATGAACGACGCGGCGCTCATCCAGTCGGCACCGGTGGCCATGCCGTTGTAAAGCGCCGGCACGCGCCGCCCGGCAACGTAGTACTCGGCGGCGTCGGTGGTGCGGCTCATCACGCCGATGCCGGCGTAGAGCAGCACGGTGGCGAACAGGAAGATGAAGCCGATGTATTCCTTGGGCAGGCCCATCTGTTCAAGGATGCCGAGGACCACGACGAACAAGATGAAGCCGCCGGTGTACCAGGTGTAAATCTTGTTCAGCTGCTGCTTGAAGCCCTTGTTGGTGCTGGCACTGAAGGTGCCGCCCCCCTTGACGTCAGGTGTGATGCCGGCCATGTCATTCCTCCTCGTCTTCGTGGACGCCGAACTGGCGATCGAGTTTGTTCATGTAGCTCGCATAGAACCAGATGATCAGGCAATAGACGACCAGTGCGCCCTGGGCGGCAACCCAGAAGCTGAATGGCCAGCCGAAGAACGTGAAGTTCAGGTCTCGGGCGAAGTAGCCCAGCACGAAAGTCACAAGAAACCAGATGGCCAGCAGGATCGAGGTGATCCTCAAGTTTGCCGACCAGTACTGGCGGTGCCGCTCCGTTGTTTGCATCCTGTCCCCCTTCAAGGTTGTAGCCACCTCTGGCACGCCAGAGGAATCCTGCACCACCCCCGTGCCAGTGCACGAACAGCCTCGGGTGGCAAATCGACCCGCGTCACGCAGCCAGTCCGGTTTCGCGCTCCAGTTGCGCAGCCACCTTGGGCTCGAACCCCTGCAAGTGGCGGATGATCCGCCGCGCCTCGTTGGGCTCCGCACGATCCACATGAATCCGCGCCAGCTGATACCAGCCGTACGGGCTCATGGGCTGCAATTCGGTGTTGCGCTTGAGGGCGGCAACGGCCTCGGCGAGGCGCTGCTGGCGGATCAACACCAGGCCGAGGCCGTACCAGGCGCGGTCGAGCTTGGGGTCGAGCGCCACGGCCTGGCGGAATGCCGGCTCGGCCTCGTCGATGCGGCCGGCCTGCTCGAGCAGATAGGCCAGGTTGTACCAGTCGGCCGCACTGCGCCGCGGGTGCGCGGCAACCAGCGCGGCAGCGTCGGCAATGGCCGCGTCGGGTTGCTTCATCTGCGAGCGCAAATGGGACCGGCTGGCCAGCACATAGGCGTCGCCGGGCCAGGCCAGCAGCATGCGGTCGAACACGGCATGAGCCGCGTCGCGACGCCCGAATGCAAGACACCCCATGGCGAGCAACTTGAGTTGCCAGTACTTGAATCGGTCGGCATTCATCGACATGCCTGAGGCCCGAGTTGCACGCACAGGCTGACCTTCACCAGGGTCACCGCCAGCCACAGCATGAACATCAACACAAAGGCGGCGATCGGCACGTGCCGGTCCAGCACGGCCTTCGGCGAGATCAACCGCGCGGCCCTGGTGAACGGGCGTGTGAGCACCGTCAGCAACTGGTAGAAAAAGTTGGTCTCGCGTTTGCCGCCAGCCAGCAGGCCCAGCACGAACTGGCCCAGCAGCGCCATCAATGCGATTTCGGCAAGCAGCTTCAGTGAGGTGACGAACAGCAGCATGAGTAAGGTGTTTGAGCCCGAGGCGACGATGAGCCGAAACGGCTTACAGATTTCTGACAAATCTCGGGCGTTTCAGCGTTAACCCGCAGCAGACAAACCCTTTGAATTCGAGTAGTCGGCTTGCTCCGTGCAAAAAGGCCGCGTGTCAAAATCCGGGCTTGCAAAAAACCGGACTCTCACCCCATGGACATCGAACACATCAACGCGATCGGCAACGCCCTGGCCGATCTGACGAAGCGCACGCAAGCCCTCCGGGGGTATCTTTGACTACGATCGAAAAGCCCTGCGCCTGAACGAAGTCAACGCCGCGCTCGAGAACCCGAACGTCTGGAACGAGCCCAAGCGGGCCCAGGAACTGGGGCGCGAAAAGCGCGCGCTCGACACGGTGGTCAACACCATCGACCACCTCACCAGCAACCTGGCCGACAACACCGAGCTGTACGACATGTCGAAGGCGGACGCCGACTTCGACGGGTTGCTCGCGATTGAGGCCGATGCCGACAAGCTCGATGCCATCGTGGCCCAGCTCGAGTTCCGCCGCATGTTCAACAACCCGGCCGACCCGAGCAACTGCTTCGTCGACATCCAGGCCGGCGCGGGCGGCACCGAGGCCTGCGACTGGGCCAGCATGCTGCTGCGCCAGTACCTGAAGTACTGCGAGCGCAAGGGCTTCAAGACCGAGGTGATGGAGATGAGCGACGGCGACATCGCGGGCATCAAGAGCGCGACCATCAAGGTGGAAGGTGAGTATGCGTTCGGCCTGCTGCGCACCGAGACCGGCGTGCACAGGCTGGTGCGCAAGAGCCCGTTCGACTCCGCCGGTGGCCGCCACACCAGCTTTGCCAGCCTGTTCGTCTACCCCGAGGTGGACGACTCGTTCGAGGTCGACATCAACCCCGCCGACGTGCGCACCGACACCTACCGCGCGTCGGGTGCCGGCGGTCAGCACATCAACAAGACCGACTCGGCGGTGCGCCTGACGCACATCCCGACCGGCATCGTGGTGCAGTGCCAGAACGACCGCTCGCAACACCGCAACAAGGACGAGGCCTACCAGATGCTGCGCTCGCGGCTGTACGAGCATGAAATGCGCATCCGCATGGCGGCGCAGCAGAAGCTGGAAGACACCAAGACCGATGTGGGCTGGGGCCATCAGATTCGCAGCTATGTGCTCGACCAGAGCCGCATCAAGGACTTGCGCACCGGCTACGAAGTGTCGGCCACGCAGAAGGTGCTCGACGGCGACCTCGACCCGTTCATCGAAGCCAGTTTGAAGATGGGCGTGTGATGGCGGGCAACTTGCTGAATGGCGCGCGGGCCTTGTTGTTCGACCTCGACGGCACGCTGATCGACAGCATGCCGGCGCATCAGCTCGCGTGGATCGAGTGGCACCGCCGGCATGCGCTGACGATGGACGAGCCGGCGTTCTTCGCCGCCACGGCAGGCCGCACCAACCACGAGATCCTGCTCGACATGCGGCCCGGCCGCAGCGCGGCCGATTACGAACGGTGGGTGGATGAAAAAGAAGCGCTGTACCGTGAACGCGCGACGACCACGCTCGGCTTGATCGCCGGTGCGCAGGCCTATCTGCAGCAGGCGCGGGCAGCGGGCTTCAAGCTGGCCATCTGTACCGCCTCGACCCCGAAGAACATGCAGCTTGCGTTCGACAAGTTCGGGCTCGACACCTGGGTCGACACCATCACCTCGCCGGCCGACGGGCTGCGCGG
>JANNEI010000621.1:0-1598 GCA_031378565.1 Burkholderiales bacterium | reverse complement strand
CTCGCCGGCCGGTCGAACAAGCCGAGCAGCCTCAGCACAGCGATAGCGCGTTTTCCCTTTTCGCCTTCGCGCTCGAACGACCTCACATACGCATCCATGACGCGGAACGCATGGCCGCGCTGCTCGGCATCAGCTTCTTCCAGCTTCACGAGGTCGCGTCTGCGGATGTCGCCCGCGTGGGCCTCGTGCAGGTAGCTGCCGAGCAGGTTCAAGGTCAGCGCGTGGCCTTGCACGTCCTCGACCAGTTTCTCGAACTCCGGCTGCTTTCCCTTCACCCCGAGCGACCGCAGCAGCGCCACACCGGCTGCTTCGGAAAGGCGCGGCAGCTGGGTCTGCGGCGCGGTGGTTTGCCAGTACGCGCGCAAATCCGCAATGGCGTAGCGGGTGGTGACGACGCACAGGCCGCGGTTGTTGGCGGCCAGCCCTTTGAGCAGGGCGGCCAGCCCGGCGTCCTTGAGTTCGCCGGGCGTCGGCGAGGTGGGTGCGTACTGCAACGGCTCCACGCCGTCGAGGATCAGCAGCGCCCGCCGCTGGCCGACGAGCTGGGCCAACCTTCGCCCTTTGTCGAACGCACCTTGCGCACTGTTCGCCAGGGCAGGGTCGCCGAAGACGGTCAGCGCTTCCATGAGGAACAGGACGCTGGAGTCGGCCGTCTTTTCGTCGCTGCCCTGGTGGTAGAACGACCACGCAAAAACCGCCTCGCATCCCGGCCAACCGCGATGCGCCAGATCCGCCGCCCACTTCGCCACCAGCGAAGTCTTGCCCTCGCCGCCGAGGGCGACGAAGCTGAGGAGGTGGGCGCGCTGCGCCTCGCCGCGCACTGCCTTGTCCCAGGCATCGGAAAGCAGCTTGGTTTCCACCTCGCGGCCGATGAGTTCGGCCGGGGCGTACCTGACGATGCGGGAGATGTCTGCGTGGAAGGCATGGGGCGCGACAGCGGTCTGGCTCACCGGCGTGCGCCGGTCGGATTCCGGTGAGCCTACTTGGGGTTTGCGGCAGCACCGACAAGAAAGACGCTGGCGGGATCGACGCCGACTTTCACCAGCAATTCGGGCGTGTCTTCCTCGGCAATGCCTTCGAGCAGCAGCGCCGTGCAGCCCTGATCGAACGCATCCCGCACCGACCGCCCGAATCCGAGTGCCCGGTAAAACGACGCTGCAAAAACGATCGCGGCCTGATCGCCGATGGCCTTGTTCATGCCAACGGCGCAGTCGATGAACTCGACGATGGCTTCGGCCTGCGGGCGGGAATAACAGGCGTTCAGCACCACCAGGCGGATGTTGTCCTTGAGCGTCCTGAACAGCGCGCGCAAGGCGGCCACGCTGACCGGCTTGGGCTGATCTTGTTCGTCGTTCAGGATCAGCTCGTTGCTCTCGCTGCCGTGGCCGCTGAAGTGGACGACGTGCGGGCGGTACTCGCTCAGATACTGCAGCAGGTCGTCAGGGCGCACGGCCCACTCAGACCTCAGCTCAAGCGCTTTGGGGTACTCACTCGCGCGTATCTTTTCGCGGATCGCACGGCATTCCTTGTCGAGCGCCAGTTTTGTCACCCCGTCGGGGCTGGCACCCATGAACAGGATGGTGGCTTTCAAGGGTTGG
>JANNEI010000588.1:0-2002 GCA_031378565.1 Burkholderiales bacterium | reverse complement strand
CGCGTGTTGTGGCGGGTGCTGGACTCGGCCTCGCACCAGGCGGCACGAACCTTGTCCGACACCTGGGAGCGGTCGCCCACGATGCGGATGCGCACCCCCAGCTTCGCCAGCTTCGCGAGGTGCTTGGACACCGCCACCAGCACCAGGCCCATCAGTCCCGACACTTCGTCGGTCGGGCGCTTCCAGTTCTCGGACGAGAAGGCAAACACCGTCAGGTATTCGATGCCGCGGTCGGCACAGGCCAGCACCGTGCGCACCAGGGTGTCCACGCCCTGGCCGTGGCCGACCACGCGCGGCATGAAGCGCTTCTTGGCCCAGCGACCGTTGCCATCCATCACGATGGCGACGTGGCGAGGAACGGGTGCCTTGGCTTCCACCTTGGCGGTGACAGTCCCCGGGTGGACTTGCACGTTGGCTCCAGCGCCCATCACACAGCCAGTATCTCGGTTTCCTTGGCGGCGATCATGCGATCGATCTCGGCCACGGTGCGGTCGGTGAGCTTCTGCAGTTCGTCGAGCGAACGGCGCTCGTCGTCTTCAGAAATCTCCTTGTCCTTCGACAACTTCCTGGCGTGCTCGTTGGCGTCGCGTCGCAAATTGCGCACCGCCACCTTCGCGTCCTCGCCCTCATGGCGGACCACCTTGGTGAGTTCCTTGCGCCGCTCTTCAGTCAGCGCCGGGGTCGGCACCCGGATCAGGTCGCCCTGGCTCGACGGGTTCAAACCCAGGTCGGATTCACGGATGGCTTTTTCGATCTTCGGCCCCAACGCCTTTTCCCACGGCTGCACGCTGATCGTGCGCGAGTCCAGCAAACTCACATTGGCCACCTGGCTGATCGGCACCATCGAGCCGTAGTACTCGACCTGCACCTGATCGAGGATGCCGGGATGGGCGCGCCCGGTGCGAATCTTTTGCAGATCGGTTTTCAGCACTTCAAGCGAACGTGCCATCTTGGCTTCTGCGGTGCTCTTGATTTCAGCAATGCTCATGGTCTGCTCTCAGTCCAAACAATTCAAACGTGAACCAGCGTGCCTTCGTCCTCGCCCTGAACCACGCGTTTGAGCGCACCCGGCTTGAAGATGCTGAACACCTTGATGGGCAGCTTCTGGTCACGGCACAACGCGAACGCGGTGGCGTCGAGCACCTGAAGGTTCTTCGTGATCGCCTCGTCGAAACTGATCTGCGTGTAGCGCGTGGCAGTCGGGTCTTTCTTGGGGTCTGCGCTGTAGACACCGTCGACCTTGGTGGCCTTGAGCACGATCTGCGCGCCGATCTCGGCACCCCGCAAGGCCGCTGCGGTATCGGTGGTGAAGAAGGGGTTGCCGGTGCCGGCCGCGAAGATGACGATCTTGCCTTCTTCGAGGTACTGCAGCGCCTTGGGCCGCACGTAAGGCTCGACCACTTGCTCGATGCCGATGGCCGACATCACGCGGGCTGTCATGCCCTCCTGGCGCATCGTGTCGGCCAGCGCCAGCGCGTTCATCACGGTGGCCAGCATGCCCATGTAGTCGGCCGTGGCGCGGTCCATGCCGACAGCTCCACCAGCCACCCCGCGGAAGATGTTGCCGCCGCCGATCACGACCGCCACTTCGCACCCGAGATGGGTCACTTCCTGGATCTCGCGCACCATGCGCACGATGGTGGCGCGGTTGATGCCGTAGGCATCGTCACCCATCAGGGCTTCACCCGAAAGCTTGAGAAGGATGCGCTTGTAGGCGGGCATGCGAGAACCTCCTGTGGTGTCTTTTTGTGTTCGCCGAGTCTAAACGGCGCAGCAGCGCCGGCGCGGGCCTCTCGGCCCGTCACAAGTGGTTTCAGGCACCTTTGGCCGCGGCAACCTGGGCTGCCACTTCCGCCGCGAAGTCATCGACCTTTTTCTCGATTCCCTCGCCCACCACGTAGAGGGTGAAGCCCTTCACCGACGTGGCCCGCTCCTTCAGCATCTGTTCGACGGTCTGCTTGTCGTTCTTGACGAAGCTCTGGTTCAGCAGGCTGACTTCCTT
>JANNEI010000561.1:0-5046 GCA_031378565.1 Burkholderiales bacterium | reverse complement strand
AAAGAACCGCGCCTTCACGTCGATCTCGGTGCCGTCGGCGAGGCCGGCATGCACGCGGCCTTTGATGCGGGCCGACAGCGTGCTGTCGTTGCGGCGAATCGTCAGCAGGCCGGTGCTGTCGAAATCGATCATCGCTGACTGCAGCGTCACGCTCAGTTCGATGCTCTGCCAGTCGGCGGGCTGTGCCGCGAGCGACAGGCCGCCGACCGTGTTCGGGGACTCCTCGCGCAACAGATCGACCCGCAGCGTGATCGGTGCGCCCGATCGCACGCCAGCTTCGGGCTCGATCGACGGGAAGCGGATCGGGGTCGTGCCTTCGTCCTCGGCGGGAACGGTCGGCTGCGGCGGAGCGCCTGACGACGGCTCGCCGTCCGACGAAGGCCGGCCGCGCATGCGCGGAACCTCGCGCCTGCCGCCGCCGTTGGCCAGGTGCTTCGACTCGTCTGCCTCCGCTGCGCTGAAAGCGGGTGGCATCGAGCGCGTCTTGCGCGGGCTGGAGATGTCGGCCCCGCCGACCGCCAGAATCTGCACGCCGCTCGGGGCAAGTTCGACATAGCGTCTGACGCTCGGTGCGGTCTCGTTCAGTCGCCACGACAGGTTCGGTGGCGCAAGTTGAGCACTGTCGGATACGTTGGTGCTGGCCTGCGTTTCGTGCAGGTCGAGCACCTCGGCCAGCGTGGCCGTCGATTCCGGGCGATAGGGCACCCGGGTCAGGCGCAGCCGCTCGAAAAACTCGTCGCGGCTGAACACATAGCGGTAGCCGTTCAGGCGCTCGATCACGACCCATCGTGCGTTCGCCTGGTCGACGCGACGCAGTTCGGCAAGGGCCGCATTCCCGCCATGCACGAGGATGAAGTCGGTGCTCCAGCCGATCTTCATGGTGCGGCGACCACCACCAGGTCGCTCACCGGCGTGGCCCCGTCGGCGTGCGCGGTGACGCGCCAGACGCCGGGTGCCAGGTTGAAGCTGCCTTGCTGCCAGTCGGGTTCGGCGTCGCGGCGCAGCGGCTCGGTGATCTGCGCACCGCCGGCCAGCGGGGTGAGGGTGACGCTGACCTTCGGGCTGCCCTCGGACGGGCGAACACGCAGCGCCAGCGCGTTGCCGGGCAGCACCACGTCGTCGACTTCGAGCGTCAGCATGGCGGCGTCTGCGGCGCGCTGAAACTTGCGGAAATCGATTCTGTCGCGCGTCAGCACGCCCTTCAGATTGGCCAGCGTGCCGTCGGCGTTTTGCAAGGCACCGTGGGTTTCGGCGGCATACACCTCGCGCTTCGCGTCGCCCATTTCGACCGGCGTGCCCGACACCCGCGGCACCGTGCCGTCGCCACCCTGGTCCGCGCCCTCGTAGCTGTTGAGCAGGCTGAGCTTGCCGCCGTCGATCTGCACCGACTGCGCGGTCGGCTGCTCGATGCCGACGATCGGCACCACGGTCGGCCCGCCCGCCTGGTAGGCCGCGTCGTTCGCGTTGCGCGCCTGCGCGTCCTGGATTTCCTGGTGAAAGGCGCGGGCCGCCGTGGCGCGGGCCACGTCGACATGGCCCAGCAGGCCGGCCTGCGCCGCCTCGGCAATCCGCTGCATCGCCCCACCGCCGTTGGACACGCAGGGGTAGATCGGCAGCAACTGGTAGACCGAGGTCAGCGAGCGCAGCATTGGCGACAGGTCGAGCCCGAACGGGCCGATGCCTTTCTTCATGCCGTTTTCCAGAAAGCCGACCGCGCTGAGCGAGCCACGGTGCGGCGTGCCCAGCGTCATCAAGGTGCGCGTGACCTGCCAGCCGCCGAGGCACTCGATAAAGTAGCGCGCGATCAGCCCGCCCATCGAATGGCCGATCAGCACCAGCTTGGCGTCGGCCTGGCCGGAGCTGACGCGCCACGCCTTCAGCCAGTCCATCGCCGACGATTCGAGCCGCTTGGCGATCACCCGGTTGTCGCGCCGCCAGTCGTACGGAAACGAGAAGTAGTTGCGGCCCGCCTCCAGGCCCAGTTGGTCGATCAGGTAGCGCTCGGTGCGCGAGTAGCCGTCGATCTTGATCAGCCCGGGAATCAGCGTCACGTCGGGCACCAGCCGCGGCGCGGTGACGCCGTCGTCGGCATCGTCAGACGCCAGTTCCAGGTCTTCGATCGAATTGCCGAAGCTGGTGATGGCGCGCCACACTGCACCGCCCGACGGCGACCAGACTTCCTTGCCGTTCTTGTTGGCCAGCACGCTGCCGGTGATGCCGGGCAACAGGATCACGAGGTCACGAAAGTCCGACATTTGGGCGTCTCCACGGGTGTTCGAGGCGAGTTCTTATACGCCGCCCCCGCGCCCCGCGCAATCACCAAGACCGCCGTTGAAGGAAGCCGTCGCAGCGACTAAAACCGTGGCCTGATCGGCAATTTTTGCAGCGTCCTGGAGGGCCGGTGGACCAGCACCTGTCGAGCTTCACGCAGGGTGTCGAGGAACTCGAGCAGATGCCGCGCCGGGGCCGCGCCGACGACGTGCTCGCGCTGGCGCGCCGGCTGCTCGGGCTGGCCAGTCAGCCCGACGCGGGCCTGCTGGCCGACGTGGCGCACGCAAGGGCAGCCAACTTCCTCGGGGTCGTTTTCTCCAACCGCGCCTTCAATGCCGAAGCGCGCCGCGCCTGCAAGCTGGCCCTGGCGCTGCTGCAGCGATCGGTGCCGGGCGATGCTGTGCTGCTGGCCAGCATCCACAACAACCTCGGGCAGCTCGACGAGCGCGAGGGACACCTCGAAGCGGCCGAGCAGCACCTTGAAATCGCGCTCTCGCTGCAACGTGCGGCCGACGCCGCCAACCCGGCCGAGCGCGCTTTCACGGCCGACAACCTCGGCTCGGTGCTGATGCGGCGCGGCCAGCTCGACCGCGCCGCGGCGATGCACACCGAGGCGCTGCAGACGCTGCAATCGATGGGCTTGAATTTTCGCGCCGATGTTGCCACCGTGCTCGGCAACCTGGGATCGCTGTACGAACGCAGCGGCGACCCGGCTCGCGCGCAGGCCTGCATGCTGCGCGCCATCGATACCCACCTGCGGGTCGCCTCGCTGGAGTCGGGCGACGCGCGGATTCCGCTGGTCAACCTGATCGGCTCGCTGCTCAAACGCGGCGACGCGCAGCGTGCCATCGAGCTGACCGACTGGCTGCTGCGCGTCGGTGGTGAGCCTGCCGGCGCGGCGCTGCACGGCCACGCGGTGTCGCTGCTCGCCCTCGGCAGCGCGGCCTTCCAGCGGGCCGAGCTGGGGCTCGCCGAACGCCTTGCGACACGCTCGCTGGCGCTGCTCGAAGCCAGCGCCGGAGCTGCCGGGCCGCAGACGCTGCGTGCGGTGCGGTTGCTGGCCAACGTGCACTTCGAGAAAGGCAACTTCGAACGTGCCGAGCAAGGCCTGCTGCGCTTGCTCGATGCGCCGGGCAGCACACCGCTGGAGCGCGCCGAGGCGCTGATCGACCTGGGCAAATGCCGGCGTGGGCAGGGCCCCGCGTCGCACCCGGACGCCATCGTCTTTTTCAAGCGGGCCATCGACATGATGCGCGACCACCACATCGCCTCGCCGCCGCTGCTGGCCAGCGCGCTGGGCAATCTCGGGCAGGTGTATTTCGATGCCGACGACGCGCCGCGTGCCGATGCGCTGTACGGCGAAGCACTGGCGCAGGGCGATGCGGATGCGCTGGGCAACGAATACCCGTGGCTGCTGTACTGCCGCGCACTGCTGCATTACCACCTCGCGCAGCACGACGCCGCGCGCGACGGCATGCAGCGCGCGCTGAAGCTGTGGAGCGCCAGCCTCGGCACCGCGCATCCGCACGTCGTCACCACTGTGGCCAACCTGGCGCTGGTGGAGTGGGCACGCGGTGACATGACTGCCGCGCTGCGCGGGCTGGTGCGCTCGCAGACGATGCGCGCGAGCGGATTCCAGCGCGTCTTGCTGGTCGGCTCCGAACGCGAACGGCTGGAGGTGGCGAACGACCAGCAGGGCGACCTGCACAAGCTGGTGTCGTTCTGCTTCGCCGGCGGCCCGAATGGCCCGAGCGGCGCGGCAGCGCGTGCCGCGGCGGAGTTGCTGCTGCAACGCAAGGCCTGCGTGCTGGACGCGCTGGCGCTGACCCACGGCCGCGTTCGCGAACGGCTGGACGATGCGTCGCGCGTGCGGCTGGACCGACTGGCCGAGCTTCGCCGCCTCATCGCCGAGCAGGCCTTGTCGGCCCAATTGTTCGGCGACCACATCGACCCGCGCCAACTGGCGATTCTGCAGGCCGAAGAAGACCGCCTGCAGGCCGAGCTGAGCCACGCCGGAGCGATGGGTGCCGGCGAGCTTGCAGCGGTCAGCCTGGCCGCAGTGCAGGCCGCGTTGCCCGAAGGCGCGCTGCTGGTCGAGTACCTGCGTTGGAGGGTGTTCGACCCGGTGCGCAGTGGCCGCGGCACGCCGTGGCGCGGCGTGCGCTATGCCGCGATGCTGCTGCGCCGGCGCGGCGAGCCGCGCTGGTTCGATCTGGGCGAGGGGGAGGTCATCGACCACGCCGCCGGCGTCCTGCGCGCGCTGCTGCGCGACCCCGACAGCGACACCGACGATGTCAGTGCCACCGCCGTCGACATGCACCGCCGGTTGATCGGCCCGTTCGAGCCGCTGCCGAAGGGCACGTCGCTGCTGCTGGTCGCACCCGACGGTGACCTGAACCTGCTGCCGTTCGGCGTGCTGGGCTCGCCGATGCTGGCCGATCGCTGCATCGTCAGCCATCTGACCAGCGGGCGCGAGTTGCTTCGCTCGCCGCTGCCTGCGTTGCCCGATGCGCTGGTGCAGGTGCTTGTCGACGCCGACTTCGATGCCGGCGAACTTGCCGGCGCAGCCCCTGCTGTCGAGGCCCCGTCGCCCGCGGATCTGCAACTCGAAGCGCTGCCGCGCACCCGCGACGAGGCGGTCGTCATCGACTCGCTGTTCGCGCGCTGCCGCGTGCTGGCCGGTGCGGACGCCAGCGTCGCCGCGCTGAAGGCGGTGCGGCAGCCGGCGCTGCTGCACATCGCGACGCACGGCATGTTCATGCCCGCCGAGTCTTC
>JANNEI010000523.1:0-5642 GCA_031378565.1 Burkholderiales bacterium | reverse complement strand
CTGCAGCCGCTGGCGCATCTGCTCGATCGAGAACTGCCAGTGGTAGTTGGTCATGCGCACGGCGTCGCCGGCCACCGGATTGGCGATCGCGACTGCGGCATGATCGATGCGGCCCTCGGGCAAGGTGGCGAGGTAGGCGCTGATCGCCGCGTGAAAGTCGGCGTGGTCGGCGCAGAGCAGCGAGACCACGCGCTCGACCTGCCCCGGACCCGTCTCGAGCGCGAACCGCGCATAGGTGCCGCCGATGTCGGCCAGCAGGCGAGGGTTCTTGTAGGCGGGCATGGGGGCGTCAGAAGTCCTGGTGCAGCGGGTGGATGGTGAGCTCGTCGATCACGACATTCTCGGGCAACCCGAACAGCGCCACGACCTGCGCCGCCAGCGCCTGCGCCCGCAGCGCCCAGCTCTCTTCCTTGCTGCCTTCCCGGGCGCCGTTGAAGGCGGTGTCGATGATCCCCGGCAGCACCGCGCTCACCTTGATGCCGTGGGCTTTCGCCTCGCGCAGCAGCGAGCCCGAAAAACCCAGCAGACCGAACTTGCTGGCCACATAAGGCGTCATGTTGGCCAGCGGGCGGCGCGCCAGGTCGGACGCGATGTTGACGATCATTCCGCGCCGCCGCTCCAGCATGCCCGGCAGCACCGCCTGCGCCAGCAGCATCGGTGCCAGCAGGTTCAGATTCACGCAGTCAATCACCTGCTGCGGGCTCCACTCGACCAGCGGCTTCCAGGCACCGATGCCGGCGTTGTTGATCAGGCCGTCGAGCGCACCGAAGCGCTGTTCCACCTGAGCCACCAGCGCCAGCGCCGCCGCCGGGCTGGACAGGTCGGCAGCGATCCAGTTGACGCGCTCGCCATGCGCGGCGCGCAGCGAGTCGACCGCCCGCGCAAGCTCGCCTTCGTTGCGCGCCGTGAGCACCACGCGGTGGCCGTGTGCCAGCAGCTCGCGAACCATCGCGGCACCCAGTCCGCGCGATGCGCCGGTGACCAGCACGTTGTCATAGCGGGGCATGGTCGACCTCCTGCAGTGGTGTCAATCCGGCAGTGCGTCGAGCGCACTCGCCGCGCCGTACAGAGCGGGCGATGGCATCGTGATCACGGCCGTCGGAATGCGTTCCAGGTAGCCGCGAAAGCGTCCCTTGTCCTCGAAGCGCTGACGAAACGGCAGCGTGTCGAAGGCGCTGCCGAGCCGCGGCACGATGCCGCCGCCGATGTAGATGCCGCCGCGGGCACCGAGCGTCAACGCGAGGTTGCCGGCCACGCTGCCCAGGAAGCCGCCGAACAGGTTCAGCGCCTCGACGCAGACCGGATCGCTGCTCGCCAGGGCGCGCTGGGTGATGTCGTTCGGTTGCAGAGCCAGCGGCGGAAGTCCGTCGACGGCGCACAGCGCCTCGTACAGATTCAGCAGGCCCGGACCCGAGACCGCCCGCTCGGCCGACGCGTGGCCGAAGCGATCGCGCAACTGCGCAAGCACCGCCGCTTCACGCGCGGTCGATGCGGCCAGCGTCACATGACCGCCTTCACCGGCGATGCCGATGGCGGTTCCCGCGGGATCCGTCACCAGGCCCGCCACGCCGAGCCCGGTGCCCGGGCCAAGCACCGCCATCGGTGCTCCCGATACAGCCTCCCCACCGCCGACGCGGCGACTGTCGCTGGCTTGCAGCAAGGGCAGCGCTGCGGCAATCGCCACGAAGTCGTTCAGCACCAGGCAGCGCTCCACGCCCAAGGCCGACTGCAGGCCCAGCACCGAGAAGGTCCAGTGGTGGTTGGTCATCTGGATCACGTCGCCGGTGACGGCGGTGGCAATGCCGAACGCCACCCGGGCCGGTCGCGGCAGCTGCCGGTCGTGCAGAAACTGCCCGATCACCGCCTGCACCGAATCGGAGTCGGCACACGGATAGCTGCTGTGGTGCTGGAGCGCTTCGCCGGGGGCCGCCTGCCAGGCCCACCGCGCGTTGGTCCCACCGATGTCGCCCAGCAAGCGGGGAAAGCCTTGACGCATGAACTCACCTTTCATCGCCTCGCTGGCAGACCCAGCATGGACGTAGTCAAACAACTCGTCAATTCGATGGGAGCAAGGGTTTGCTTCATCCTTGCAGGCGTCGGCCTGGTGTCGCTGAGCCTGAGACTGCTGCCGAATCCGGGATCGCCGGCGAACCGCGTGTCGAATAGTTTTACTACAACCCCGGTCGGGTACAAAGAGGCGGCGCTTCAGACACCGTTCCATCTGTGGAAAATGACACCGATCTCAGGAAGACCCTTCGACAGCGCGTCGGCACGCTGGAAATGTAGTCGGATAACAACCGAACTTTAGCAAGAGGGGGGCACTGTGGGCCTCGGTAGCAGCCCTAGCTTCGGCGCTGTCCGCCTGCATCCGAAGCCACGGCAGCCGCGCACCTAGGGAAAGCACGAAACTGGCAAATGTAGTTTAGCTACTATATTTCTTCACGCGACCGCGTGCCTTTGACGGCCCGACGCGGTGGTTGCCGACGGCAGCCGGGGTGAGCCGCGGGGTTTGTGTCAGTTCGCAAGGAGATGCCGGTGTTTCGCAGCAGGGGTCGGTTCAGTGCGTTGGTATGGGGCGGGTGGCTGTTTGCCACCGGCGTCATCGCCGCGTCGACACCGGCACCCGCGGTCGCTTCGGACTGGTCGCGCGAGGTGCTGTACTTCGTGCTGGTGGACCGGTTTGCCGATGGCGACCCATCCAACAACGGCGGCGTCGACCGGCGCAACCCCGGTGGCTGGCACGGCGGCGACCTCAAGGGCCTGACCGCGCAACTCGACGAACTGAAGGACCTTGGCATCACCGCGCTGTGGATCAACCCGGTGCAACTGCAGCAGGCCAAGGGCATGCCGGCGCAAGCGGCGGGTATGTCTTCGTTCACCCACGAAGGTTTCCACGGCTACTGGATACACGACTACGAGGCGCTGGACCCGCACTTCGGCAGCGTGGCCGATCTGAAGAATCTGGTCGACGAAGGGCGCAAGCGCGGCATCAAGGTGCTACTCGACGTGGTGCTCAATCACGCCGGCTACACCTCGACCTACAGCGCCCGAAAGACGGCCAGCGGCGAGGGCTGGTTGCGCGTCGGCGAAGGCAATTGCGAGGTCGACGCCATCACCTGTGCGGTGGGCGGCCTGCCCGACCTGAAGACCGAGATCCCCGAGATCCGCGACCACCTGATCAACGCCAACATCGCGCTCGCCAAACAGGCTGGCCTGGCGGGGTTTCGCATCGACACCTACAAGCACGTCGCCAGCGACTTCTGGGCCGAGCACCGCAAGCGCACGCGCGCCGAGCTGGGTGCCGACTTCTTCTTGCTGGCCGAAGTGTGGGGCGGCACCGCGCAGTCGCTCGACGGCATCTTCCAGCGCGACGAGGTCGACGCCGGCTTCGACTTCAGCTTCAAGGGCAGCTGTGAGGCCTGGGTGCAGGGGCGAGGCCGCACCGTGGCCTATGCCTCGTACCTGCGCTCGCGCCACACGGTGCGGGCCGGCCACGTGCTGGCGCACTTTCTGTCGACGCACGACGAGCCGATGGCGCTGGGCAACCTCGGCGGCGACCGCGCGCGGTTTCGCGTCTGTGCCGCGCTGCAAATGAGCTCGCTCGGCATGCCTGTCATCTATTACGGCGAAGAAGTGGCGCGCGGTGGCCACGAATGGCCGTTGAACCGCAACGACATGCCCTGGGGCGAGCGCGACATCCAGCCCGGCAAGGGTGTCGCACGCGACGAAGGCATGCGCGATTTTTACAAGGCGCTGATCCGCCTGCGCAAGCAGCACCCGGCGCTGGCGCAGGGCGACTACACGCTGCTCTCGCAGCCGCAAGACAGCGCCCTGGCGTTCGCCCGCCGCGACGCGGCCAGCGGCGACCACGTGCTGGTCATTGCCAACCGCGAAGACAAGGCCATCGACGTCGACGTGGCCGCGCCGCCGGGCTGGCCCGAGCGGGCGTCGCGAGACGGGCTCACTGGCGATGCCGTCACCGCGTCCGAGGGTCGCGTCAAGATTTCGATGGCACCGAAGTCGGTGCGCATCATCGCCCCGGCTTCCAACTAGGCAGATCGCAGATGGCCTCAATCACGCTTGATCGCCTGTGCAAGGCCTACACGCCCGAGGTCACCGTCATTCGCGATCTGTCGTTC
This sequence comes from Burkholderiales bacterium, assembly GCA_031378565.1. Classification (GTDB taxonomy): domain Bacteria; phylum Pseudomonadota; class Gammaproteobacteria; order Burkholderiales; family Burkholderiaceae_C; genus JANYJJ01. The sequence continues at coordinate 1,503 of JANNEI010000523.1, read as the reverse complement.
GACATCAAGGACGGCGAGTTCATGGTGTTCGTCGGGCCCTCGGGCTGCGGCAAGTCCACCGTGCTGCGCATGATCGCCGGCCTGGAAAGCATCACCAGCGGCACCTTGCGCATCGGCGACCGTGTGGTCAACGACGTGCACCCGAAGGACCGCGACATCGCGATGGTGTTCCAGAGCTATGCGCTGTACCCGCACATGACGGTGTACGACAACATCGCCTTCGGGCTGCAGATCCGCAAGATTGCCGAAGACGAAATCAAGAAGCGCGTGCAGGCCGCGGCCGACACGCTGGGCCTGAACGCCTACCTCGACCGCAAGCCGAAGGCGCTGTCGGGCGGCCAGCGCCAGCGCGTGGCGCTCGGCCGCGCGATCGTGCGCGCCCCCTCGGTGTTCCTGTTCGACGAGCCGCTGTCCAACCTGGACGCCGAATTGCGCGTGCACATGCGCGCCGAGCTGTCGAAGCTGCAGCGCAAGTTGAAGACGACCACCGTCTACGTGACCCACGACCAGACCGAGGCCATGACCATGGGCCACCGCATCGCCGTGCTGCGGCCTTGCGGCAGCGACCCGGCCATGAGCAACCTGACGCAGGTGGGCACGCCGATGGAGATCTACGACGCGCCGACCAATCTGTTCACCGCCGGCTTCATGGGCACGCCGAAGATGAACCTGCTGAAGGCGAAGATTTCCGACGACGGACACGACGTGCTGTTCTTCGGCATCCGCCTGCCGGTGTCGGCGCAGTTTCGCGAGGCGGCGCTCAAGTACAAGCACAAGGACATCGTGCTCGGTATCCGGCCCGAGCACATCGGCGCGGCCAACGAGGTCGACTGGACCAGCCACTGCGAGATCAGCGGAGAGATCGAGATTCTCGAACCGCTGGGACACGAGGTGATCGTGCACTTTGCGCTGCAGGGTGAAACGCTGTCGGGTCGGCTGCGCAGCCACCTGTCGCTGCCTGCGCCTGGTGAGCGCATCACGTTGATCGTCAAGACCGAGGCGATGCACCTGTTCGACCCGGTCACAGAGCAACGCATTCGCTGAACGTCGCCCTCCAATTCCATCATCTGACCCGAATATTTCGCACCGCCGACTCGCGAGGAACCCACCATGATGAAGTCCCTGATCGCCACCACCTTGACCGCTGCGTCGATGCTGCTGGTTGCCGGCAGTGCCAGCGCGCAGTCCGCCAACGAACTGGTTGTCTGGCACGCCTACCGCGGGGCCGAGAAAGCAGCGTTCGAAAAAGTGATCGGCAACTTCGAGAAGACGCCGGCGGCCAAGGGCATGAAGGTCAGCACGCTGGCGATTCCGTACGACGCCTATGCCGACAAGATCAGCGCCGCCGTGCCGCGCGGCAAGGGCCCCGACGTGTTCATCTATGCGCAAGACCGGCTGGGCGGCTGGATCGAAGCGGGCAAGACCGTCGAGCCGGTCGACTTCTTCATCGACAAGGCCACCAAGGACCGCCTGCTGCCCGGCATGCTGGACGCCATGTCGTAC
>JANNEI010000520.1:0-3569 GCA_031378565.1 Burkholderiales bacterium | reverse complement strand
TTGTTTCATCTCCAGCATGACCACCGGGATGCCGGCGTTCAGGAAGTTCATCGCAATGCCGCCGCCCATGGTGCCGGCACCGATGACCGCCACCTTGGCGATGTTGCGCACCGGCGTGTCGGCCGGCACGTCGGGAATTTTTGTGGTGGCGCGCTCGGCCATGAAGGCGTGCCGCAGGGCTTTGGACTCGGGCGTGAACATCAGCGCGGTGAACAACTCACGCTCGACCTTCATGCCCTCGTCGAACTTCATGCGAACCGACGCGGCGACCGCGTCGACGCACTTCAGCGGGGCGGGAAAGTTCTTCGACATGCCGCCGACCATGTTGCGGGCGAACTGGAAGTAGGCGTCGGCATTCGGGTGCGACACCTTCATGTCGCGCACCAGCGGCAGCGGGCGCACATCGGCCATCTCGGTGGCATAGGCCACGGCACCCGCCATCAGGTCGCCGTCGATCATCTTGTTGAACAGCTTCTGGCCCGGTGCCTGGGCGAGCAGATCACTCTTTACCGGCTCGCCGCTGACGATCATGTTCAGCGCGGTCTCTACCCCCAGCACGCGGGGCAGGCGCTGCGTGCCGCCGGCACCGGGAATCAGGCCGATCTTCACTTCCGGCAGCGCGACCAGCGTGCCCGGTGAAGCGACGCGGTAGTGGCAACCGAGTGCGAGCTCGAGACCGCCGCCCATCGCCACGCTGTGCACGGCCGCGACGATCGGTTTGCCGCTGGCTTCCAGCGCCGCAATCACGCTCAACAGGTTGGGCTCGGCCAGCGCCTTCGGTGAGCCGAACTCGCGAATGTCGGCACCGCCCGAAAACGCCTTGCCGGCCCCGGTGATGACGATGGCCTTGACCGCCGCGTCAGCCAGCGCCTTGTCCAGGCCGGTGGTGATGCCGACCCGCGTCGCGTGGCCGAGGCCGTTGACAGGCGGGTTGTCGAGGGTGATCACGGCCACCGTGCCGCGGACTTCGTAGTTGGCGCTCATGTGCGGTTCCCAGGGTGAGGAGAGGGTCGGGTTCGCAGACGGAAGCTGCGGAATAGAACGATCGTGCGATTTTAGAAGGCAGGGGGAAAATCAAGCTGTCCCGACAGCGACAGTGATATCACGAGGTGAACGCAATTCTCAGTCGCGGGCATCGAGCCCGCTCCTTCGCCGAACGCTGCGCTGGTCGATCCCCGCGAGCGGGGCCCCTCGCCCTTCGCTTCGCGTTCTAGACCTCCAGCCATTCCTTGCGAATATAGGCGTTGTTGCGCAGGTCCGCGGGCGTTCCTTCGAAGACGATCGCACCGTGCCCCATCACGTAGCAGCGCTCTGAAATCTCCAGCGCGATGGTCAGCTTCTGCTCCACCAGCAGCACCGAGACGCCGCGGTTCTTCAGCTCTTTCAGGTAGGCCGCCACCAGTTCGACGATCTTCGGTGCCAGGCCTTCGGTGGGCTCGTCGATCATGATCAGGTCGGGGTCGCCCATCAGCGCGCGGCACAGTGTGAGCATCTGCTGCTCGCCGCCCGACATCACGCCCGCAGCGGTGTGCTGTCGCTCCTTCAGGCGCGGAAACATGTCGTACATGTCGTCGAACGACCAGCGCACCTTGGTCGCACCGCGCTTCTGGCCGAGCATCAGGTTCTGGTGCACGGTGAGCTTGGGGAAGATGTCGCGGTTTTCGGGCACGTAGCCAATGCCGCGGTGGGCGATCTCGAACGGTTTGGAGCCGACCAGTTGCCGCTCGTTCCAGGTCACCGAACCGTGGGTGTCGACCAGGCCCATGATGGCCTTCACGGTGGTCGAGCGGCCCGAGCCGTTGCGGCCCAGCAGGCTGACGATCTCGCCGGGTTTCACCGTCATCGAGACGCCGTGCAGCACGTGGCTCTTGCCGTAGTAGGCGTGAACGTCGGTCAGTTGCAGCATGTTCAATGCCCTCCCGCAGCCTGGGCATCGGCCAGCACCGAGCCGAGATACGCCTCTTGCACACGCGGGTTGGCACGCACGGCCTCGGGCACGTCGAAGGCGATGACTTCGCCGTAGACCAGTACCGCGATCTTGTCGGCCAGGCCGAACACCACGCCCATGTCGTGCTCGACCGTCAACAAGGTCTTGCCGACGGTGATGTCCCGAATCAGCTGGATGAAGCGGGTGGTCTCGGAGCGGCTCATGCCCGCCGTCGGCTCGTCCAGCAGCACCACGTCGGCACCGCCGGCAATGGTGATGCCGATCTCGAGCGCGCGCTGCTCGGCGTAGGTCAGGTTCATCGCCATCGCGTCGCGCTTCTTGTCGAGCTTGATCATGGCCAGCACTTCGTCGGCGCGCTCGTTGGCGTCACGCAGGTCGGCCAGGAACTTCCAGAACGAATAGCGATAGCCCATCGACCACAGCACCGCGCAGCGGATGTTCTCGAACACCGACAGCCGCGTGAACAGGTTGCTGACCTGGAAGCTGCGCGCCAGGCCGAGGCGGCTGATTTCGAACGGCTTCAGCCCGTCGATGCGCTTGCCGTGCAGTCGCACCTCGCCGCTGGTGGGGCCGAAGCGGCCGCTGATGAGGTTGAACAGCGTCGACTTGCCGGCACCGTTGGGGCCGATGATGGCCACCCGTTCACCGGCACGCACTTGCAAACTGGTGCCGCGGATGATCTCGGTCTTGCCGAAGCTCTTGCGCAAGTCGATCAGCTCGACCGCAAACTCGGCGGACGCTTGGGCGGACGCTTCGGGGGAGGATTTGGCGGGGGCGTCGATGCGGTCGCTCACAGCGCCTCCCGACGTTTGATTTCATGTTCGATCTCGGTCTGCACACCGCTCCATTGGCGTGCGAAGCGGCGGCGAATCACCTCGAACAAACCCATTCCGAGCGCCAGGACCACGAAGGCACCGAGCCAGCTTTCCAGGCCCCGCGAATTCAGGCGCACCCCGAGGAAGGTCAGCTCCGGGCCCATCGCCGCACCGAGCTGCAGGTGGTAGACCATCTCGATCAGCGCCGCCGCACCCGCCAGCGCCACCAGCAACGTGACGCCCAGCACCAGGTACGAAGGCAGCAGCCGCCGCAACTTGCCGAACGACGCCACGCGCAGGTTCATCATGATCAGGCTGGCAATGCCGCCCGGCGCATACATCACCATGAACAGGAAGATCAGGCCCAGGTACAGCAGCCAGGCCTTGGTGAATTCGGACAGCAGCACGAAGGCCACCACCATCAGCACCGCACCGATCATCGGCCCGAAGAAGAACGTGGCCCCGCCCAGGAAGGTAAACAGCAAGTAGGCCCCGGAGCGGCCGGCCCCCACCACCTCGGCAGTCACGATCTCGAAGCTCAGGGCACCCAGGCCGCCCGAGATGCCGGCGAAAAAGCCCGCGATGATGAAGGCGAGGTAGCGCACCCGCTGCGTGCTGTAGCCGATGAATTCGACGCGCTCGGGGTTGTCGCGCACCGCGTTCAGCATGCGGCCCAGCGGCGTGCGCGTGAAGGCGAACATCGCGGCCACGCAGACGAAGGTGTACAGCGCGATCAGGTAGTACACCTGAATCTGCGGGCCGAAGGTGATGCCGAACACCGGCTGGCCGGTGACGCGGTTGCCCGC
>JANNEI010000509.1:0-2163 GCA_031378565.1 Burkholderiales bacterium | reverse complement strand
CCCACCAGGGTCGACAGCAGCGGGTCGACTTCGGTCGTCTCGCCCGCATCGTCGCGGTCCAGCCCCACAAAGCGGCTGTCGAGCCGGCCCACCGTCTGGCCTCGCTCGCGCAGCAGTTGCTTGGGGTAACGCGCGTCGGTGGGCCGCAGGTCGCACTGCAGCACGTAGGCCGTGCTCAGGCCCGAGAAGCGCGCCACCTGTCCAGCCACGTGCTCGCGCTCGGTGGCGGCCAGCCGCGATCCCTGCATCAGCGCGGCAGCGTAGTCGGTGTTGGCGAAGGCTTCGGCGGCGGCCACCACTTCGGCCAGCGGCTTTTTCTGCAGCTCGGGGGACAGCGCCTGGTGGTACCAGGCAGTGGCCGCAAACGTGGGCAAAAACAGCGGGTAGGGCAGCTCGTTGCCGTGGTCGAAGCTGAGCGTCTGCAGGTCGATCGCCAGCGACACCAGCATCACGCCGTTGAGAAAAATATCGTGCTTGTCCTGCAGGTGCAGGCTCAGGCCGGCGGCGCGCGTGGTGCCGTAGCTCTCGCCGATCAAGTACTTCGGGCTTCCCCAGCGGCCATAGCGCGCCAGGTACAGGCGGATGAATTCGCCCACCGAATCCAGGTCGCGCTGGTACTCGTGAAACTCGGAGATCTTCTCGCCCTCGGCCATGCGCGAATGGCCGGTGCCCACGGGGTCGATGAAGACCAGGTCGCTGTCCAGCAGCAGCGTGTGCTCGTTGTCGACCAGCGCATACGGCGGCGCTGGCGGGCGGCCCATGTCGTCGGTGACCACACGCTGCGGCCCCAACAGCCCCAAGTGCAGCCACACGCTGCTCGACCCCGGCCCGCCGTTGAAGCTGAAGGTGACTGGGCGCGCCTCGGTTTTGCTTTTCTCCTTGCCGACGCCCTTCAACGTGTAGGCGATGAAAAACAAGCTGGCGCGCGGTTTGTCGCCTTCGCGTGCGCCGTCTTTTTGCGGGTCTTCGCGCAGCACCACGGTGCCGCAGGTGGCGGTGTAGTCGATCGTCCTCTTGCCGACCACCATGCGGTGTTCGGTGGTGACCAGGCGGTCCGCCAGTTCCTTGATTTCCTTCGGCGTCGTCGGCACGGTCGAAGGGCTCTTGTCGGGTGTGTCTGCCATGGCTGGCCTTGTCGGTAAAGTTGAAGCCATGAACTCTAAGGCCACATTGCCACCCCACCCGACACCCCAATCAGCCCCCCACTCAACCCCACACCCTGGCCTGGCCGGTGTCGACTTCACCAGCCGCCCGACGAAGCGCAAACCGATCACCGTCGCGCTCGGCACGTTGGACCGCGGCGCACTGCGATTGCACCGGCTCGACGAACACCCGGGCTTCGACACGTTCGCCGCCTGGCTGCACACCCCTGGCCCGTGGGTTGGCGCGTTCGACCTGCCCTTCGGCCTGCCGCGCGAGCTGGTGACGACGCTGGGCTGGCCGCTCGAATGGCTGCCCTTGATGCAACATTACGCGGCCATGTCACGCGGCGACATTCGCGCCACGTTTGCGGCGTTCTGCAATGCGCGGCCCGTCGGCGGCAAGTTCGCGCACCGGGCCTGTGACGGGCCGGCGGGTTCGTCGCCATCGATGAAATGGGTGAATCCGCCGGTGGCCTACATGCTGCATGCCGGCGTGCCGCTGCTGATCGCTGCGGGCCTTCATCTGCCCGGGCTGCATGCGGGTGACAGCACGCGCGTGGCGCTGGAAGGCTACCCCGGCCTGCTGGCGCGCGAGCTGCTGGGCAATCGCCCGTACAAGAGCGACGACAAGGCCCGGCAAACGCCCGAGCGGCTGATCGCGCGCAAGGATTTGATCGACGCGCTGGAGCAGGGCCGCTCGAGGCTCGGCATCCGCTTGCGCCTGAGCCATGCGCAGCGCGACGCGCTGGTGGCCGATGCCAGTGGCGACCGCCTGGACGCTGTGCTGTGCATGCTGCAAGCCGCCTGGGCCAGCACCCAAACGGGCCACGGCCTGCCGGCGCAGATGGACCCGCTGGAAGGCTGGATCGTCAGCGCGCCGGTGGTGGACTGACTTCTCCCTCTCCCTCTGGGAGAGGGAGTAACGGCAGCGCTGCCGAACCGGGCTCGGCAAATCAGCTCAATCGCCCCTGAAGCCCGACGCCTTGACCACCGGTGCCCAGCGCTCGGTGTCGCGCTTCAT
>JANNEI010000502.1:0-8863 GCA_031378565.1 Burkholderiales bacterium | reverse complement strand
AATGCCGGCGTTGAACAGCGCGCTCTCGATGACCCGGCTCTGCGCATTGCTGCGGTACAGCAGCGCGATGTTCATGCGCGCAATGCCGTCGCGGTGCAGTTGCTGCGCTTCTTCGACGAACCACTGCGCCTCGGCGAAGTCACTGGTGGCCTCGAACACGCGCACCGGTTCGCCGGGGCCGGCCTCGGTGCGCAGGTTCTTGCCCAGGCGGCGCGAGTTGCGCGAGATCAGCTCGTTGGCGGTGTCCAGGATGTTGCCGAAGCTGCGGTAGTTGCGCTCAAGCTTGATGACTTGTTCGACGTGGTATTCGCGCTCGAACTGCGCCATGTTGCCGACCTGCGCACCGCGAAAGGCGTAGATGCTCTGGTCGTCGTCGCCCACCGCCATCACCGCACTGTCGGGGCCGGCGAACATCTTCAGCCAGGCGTATTGCAGCTTGTTGGTGTCCTGAAATTCATCGACCAGCACATGGCGAAAGCGCCGCTGGTAGTGTTCGCGCAGCGAGGCGTTGTCGCGCATCAGCTCGTAGGTGCGCAGCATCAGCTCGGCAAAGTCGACCACGCCTTCGCGCTGGCATTGTTCTTCGTAAGCCTGGTACACCTCGACCATCACGCGCGTCTGCTCGTCGCGCACTTCGATGTCTTTCGGGCGCAGCCCGTCGTCCTTCGAGCCCGAGATGAACCAGCTCACCTTCTTCGGCACGAAGCGCTCTTCGTCCAGCTTCATCGCCTTGATGATTCGCTTGACTGCCGACAACTGATCGGCGGTGTCGAGGATCTGAAAGCCCTGCGGCAGCGCGGCCAGCTTCCAGTGCGCACGCAGAAAGCGGTTGCACAGCCCGTGAAAGGTGCCGACCCACATGCCGCGCACCGGAATCGGCAGCAGGCTGCCCAGGCGCAGCAGCATTTCCTTCGCCGCCTTGTTGGTGAAGGTCACCGCCATCACGCCGCCCGGCGTCAACTGGCCGGTCTGGATCAACCACGCGATGCGCGTCGTCAGCACGCGGGTCTTGCCCGAGCCGGCACCGGCCAGGATCAGCGCGGGGCGCGCCGGCAAGGTCACGGCGGCGAGTTGCTCGGGGTTCAGGTTGTCCAGCAGCCGGGAGGCCGTGGCAGGCGTCGAAGTGGTGTCAGGTTCATCGTCAGAATGCAGACTCATGAACGCATTCTAGGAGTCGACTTGGTTTCATCCCGCTGGCCGCGCCTGCCCCTGGCTGCCTGTGCACTCTGCCTCGGCGTTGCCAGCCACGCCGCCATCCCGCCAGCCTGCAAGCCACCCCCGCCGCAGCAGCTGGTCGAGCGATTCATGTCCGCAGACTGCGAGGCCTGCTGGCAGGCCGCCGGGGCCAGGGACGGCCGCGCGTCGACGATGGTGCTCGACTGGATTGCGCCTACCGCGCCCGAAGCACCACTGGCGGCGGGGTCGGTGATGGAGGCCGCTGCGCGCGCGCCCGAATTGACCGCCACCGCCACGCTGCAGCGGCAAGTGCTGCTGTCGCGCGCCGATGCGCCAAGCCTGCGCATTGCCGACGGGCCGGCGTGGAACGGGTACGTCGGCGTGCAACTCACCGTGGACCGGCGCGCCGCGTTGCCGGCCGGTGCGCTGGCCTACGTTGCGCTGGTCGAACGCGTGCCCGCCGGCAGCGAAGGCTCAGACGTGACGCGCCAACTGGTGCGCGCCGTGGCCGGGCCGCTGTCGCTGGAAGAACTGTCCGCCGCGCCCACGGTGCGCCACTTTCGCGCCATGCGCCTGCCCGACGGCGCGCGGCCCGAGCGGCTGGGCAGCGTGGGCTGGGTGGAGACGGCGCAGGGGGCTGTCATTGCGGCGACGCAGTCGGCGGCGGCGAATTGCAAGGCGGTTCGGTGAAGCGGCTGCGTGCGTTGTCGAGCCGATGTCGGTGAATCTTCGAACGTCGAGCAAGGCTCAAGTTCTGACCCCAAGCGACTGCCCCAAGGCACAGCAATCGACCATCTCGTTGGATTGAAACAGGATGAGAAGCCACCTACCAACTGGGCACTGAAAAGCGATAGGTCAGCCCGATTCCTGCGTAGTCTGATCTGAATTTGTCTTTATCAGCTGCAAACGTTTGGCCTATGAGGCCATAGATTGCCAATCGATCACTCAGACCAAAATTCAAGCCAATTCCGGTTTTTAGTACCAGGCCATGTGAGTTGGCTCCGACCAACAACTGGCCGAATGACTGAAGTCGATTGCCTTTGTAATACTTGTTCTGCACCCCCACGCCGGCCAGAAGCTCTCCATACCCCGGATAACCCAAGTAAGCGTTGTATGCAACACTGATCTGAATCGGTATGTATATATTATCGTTGACGATGTTGTCGAGCTGCACAGACAGCAGACTGATCTTGCTTCGAGCGATACCTTTATCCTTTACGTTGAACTCAGTCTGCTGGAATAAATTGACTCGGTATCCTCTGTAGAAAATGCCTTCGGCCGAATCGTTTGTGACTGAACCCCTGCCACCAGAATAGATGTGATAGTTGAGCGATGCCCCAACGGTATAATTCTTGGACGACCCCTTCGGTGCGAACAAATACCCAGCCGACAACGACAATCCGAAATTCTTGTCGAGCAGGTATTCAGCAGATATTTTTGGGTAGACAAGCAGCCCAGGACCTGTATCGATTGTTTCAGGTGCATAGCCCCCGGATCCGACTGCCAACTGACTGTAGAGACTGATGCGTGGAAAAATCGGAATTCGATATCCGAGCCCAGCAAGAACTTGGTTATACAAGGGCAAACCGTGATAGCCGACACCCGCATTCACATACCAATAACTGTTTTTCGTGATGAAGTGCGAAAACTGCAGATCAGCCGCGTTGATGGTGGCCTTGTTCAATCCCTCGGGATTGTTTTGCAAAAAATTATCAAGACCCAATGCCAAAATATTTTCGCTGGAATCCACCAAGTTTTCCTGGGGACCTGGTTTACCCGTGGGGAAAAGTCTTTCACCCGAACTCGCATAGGAACCAGCTGCGTATGAAAACGGTACTTGAACGTAGGCGTTCAGTTGCGAATTGTCGATGGCCGAGTTTTTGAATTTCATTCTGGCAAAATTCAGGCCGACAGAAAAATCCTGGAAATCATAGCCCAGTCCGAGGTAACCCTTTATAAACCCACCCGTGCCAGAAAGTATTTTGCTCTGTTCCACACTTTTTCCGCCGCCTCCCCCACCCAACGACAAACCTGCATCAGCAAAGACATTTCCGAATATCCTGCGCTGAAAATGAGCGGTCACGTCAACGGCCATGAAGCCGCCATACTCGCCATTGAACAATGGTGCATAGCCACCGACACCCAAGTACATCCAATCGTTCATCTTGTTGAAAAAATGGAATCCCATCAGGTCAATTGATTTGTTCCCGGGCACCGAAATGACTTCATAGTCCAGCATAACCATCCCCTCGGCTTTTGTGAGGGTTGATCGCACCGGCCATGTCGTACTTGCTGATTCACGGGTATCCGGCTTGCTGTTTTGATTCGATACCGGAATCACTTCCTGCGCGAGGGAAATATCGGCACCGAGAAAGACAACCATGGCAACGAACAAACCGGGAAATTTTTTAATCACCGAGACCATTCCTTTGCGTTGGGGTGATCGAGCGCTGGAGAGCGCTGGGGTCAAGCAGCGGTGAATCACAAGCGGCGCTGGAGCAGCGGGGTCAAGCCCACCGCGGTTTTCTTCGCCATGCTCCTTAACCGCGATGAACCTGATCGGCTGCGGGCAGGCGCGGCTCACACCGGCAAACCGATCTGCTCCCCAGCGTCAGGCTCGACACCGTCGAACACGTCGGAGGCCAGCAATTCGCAGTCCACGCTGTCCAGCCGAAACTGTTCGCGACCCGTCATGTCGTGCAAAGTGAACAGCCCATCGGCGCCGCGCCGGAACAGTTGCACCTCGCGCGTGTCGGGGTCGACCAGCATGTATTCGCGCACGCTCGGCACGCCGCGATAGAGCGTGAACTTGGAGCCTCGGTCGTACGATTGCGTCGACGGGGAAAGCACTTCGACGACGACCGTCGGCGCGGTGAATACCTGGTCGGTGCGCAGGTCAGCGGCGTCGCAGGTGACGAAAACATCGGGGTACAGGATGGTGTCGGCCCCGACCTTGAGTTTCATCGAGTCGGCGAAAACACGGCAAGGCGACCCCTTCAATTGCGTCTTCAGCGATGCTGCGATGTTCAACGCAATCAGCCCGTGTACCCGCCGCGCACCCACCATCGCGAACACCTCGCCACGGTGGAACTCATGCCGCTCCGGTTGCTGGTTCTCCCAGTCCAGAAATTCCTGCAAGCTCAGCTTCGTCAGCGCTTGACCCATGGTGACTCTCCCGCGTTGAAATTCATCATAGCGCCCGCAAGTCTGAAACACGCCGCGCGCCGTCGGCACCACCCAACGCAAGCGCGTGCCACCCCGATCGCACACTACCGTCAACACCCGACCGATCCAACCGAGAACCGATCCATGGAAATCTTCGACTACGACAACGTGCTGCTGCTGCCGCGCAAATGCCGGGTCGACAGCCGCAGTGAATGCGACGCGTCGGTCGAGTTCGGCGGCCGGCGCTTTGCGCTGCCGGTGGTGCCGGCCAACATGAAGACGGTGCTCGATGAGCCGATCAGCGAATGGCTGGCGGCGAACGGCCACTTCTACGTGATGCACCGCTTCGACATCGACAACGTGGCTTACGCCAAGCGCATGCGCGACAAGGGGCTGTTCGTGTCGATCAGTTCGGGCGTGAAGCAGGCTGACGTGGCAGTAATCGACCGGCTGGCGGCCGAGGGCGTGGGGGCGGACTACATCACCATCGACATTGCGCACGGCCATGCCGAAAGCGTGCGCAAGATGATCGATCACATCAAGCGCAAGTTGCCGAGCACGTTCGTGATTGCCGGCAACGTGGCCACGCCCGAAGCGGTGATCGACCTGGAGAACTGGGGGGCCGACGCGACCAAGGTGGGCGTGGGCCCGGGCAAGGTCTGCATCACCAAACTGAAGACCGGCTTCGGCACCGGCGGCTGGCAGTTGAGCGCGCTGAAATGGTGTGCCCGGGTGGCCACCAAACCCATCATTGCCGACGGTGGCATTCGCGACCACGGCGACATTGCGAAGAGCGTGCGCTTCGGCGCGTCGATGGTGATGATCGGCTCGCTGTTCGCCGGCCACGAAGAGTCACCGGGCAAGACGGTCGAGGTCGACGGCAAGCTGTTCAAGGAGTACTACGGCTCGGCCTCCGACTTCAACAAGGGCGAGTACAAGCACGTTGAAGGCAAGCGCATTCTTGAGCCCATCAAGGGCCGGCTGGCCGACACGCTGCGCGAGATGCGCGAGGACGTGCAAAGCTCGATCAGCTATGCCGGCGGCACGCACCTGTTCGACATCCGCAAGGTCAACTACGTGATCCTGGGCGGCGACAACGCCGGTGAACATTTGCTGATGTAGGTCGGCGCTGTGCGCGCGGTCGGCACTGCGCGCGCGGCCGGCGCAGCGGCGGTGCCGTCAATCGACCCGCATGCCCGGCCGCTCGCCGGGTTCGACCGTGTTGGACTGCCCGGCCGCCCGCAGCTTTTGCTGACGCAGCGGGACGATCGTCTTCGGGCACACGTCGTTTGCCAGGTAGCTGGTTGCGGCCGCGGTCAGCGATTCGGCGGCGTCGCCCAGCACGTCGCTGAAGGTATCGACTGCCGGGCACTTGGCGGCGATGCCGCCGTAGTAGCCGCCCTCGCCGACTGAGTTCGTGGATTCGAAATTGACCGCGCTGTAGACGTTGCCGCACGACTCCACCGGGTTGAAACCGAACGGCTTGCCGCAGGTGACTGCCCCGACAGTCACCACGTTCACATACGGTTTGAGACCGTTGACGATCAGCTCGCTGGCCGAGCAGGTGCGTTGGCCGGTGAGCACCACGACGCGGCTGAACGCCGGTGCCGGCCCGCCGCCAAGGCGGAAGACGCTGTTCGACGCGCTGTGTCTGGCGTTGTAGCCGAGCTGACTGAACACCTGGCCGTTGAACGACGCGCCGGCCACCAGTGACGCCAGCACGTTGGCGGTGGAGACGCGCCCGCCGCCGTTGTAGCGAAGGTCGAGGATCAGCTCGGTGGCGCCCTGGGCGCGGAACTGCGTGAAGGCGTCGGCCAGCGGCGTTTCGGCCTGCGTGACGAAGTCTTTCAACAGCAGATAGCCGGCCTTGCCGCGGCCTGGAACGTCCAGCACCTTGACCGAAGACACCGGCGTCAGGTCGAACGTGGTGGCGCTGAGCAGCACCGTGCGGGCACCGGCGTCGCCGATGATTTCCAGTGTCAGCACATCGCCGGCCTTGGCGGGTGTCAGCGCACTGAAGTCGTTGGTGGCGATCAGGTCGGCAGCGCTGCGCCCGTTGACCGACACGATGGTGTCGCCCCGTTTCAGGCCGGCAGCGGCGGCCGGCGATTGCGGCTCGGTGTAGCGCAGCTTCAGCGGCAGCGCCAGCTCCAGCCCGTTGACGAAAACGCCGTAGCCCAGCGTCTTGCCGGCCCCGAAGAACTGGTTGTAGCTGGCACTGTCCTGGATGTAGCTCCAGCGGTCTTTCGGCACCACGGGGTCGCCGGCGTACAGCAGGGCGTCGAAGTACTTTTGTACCGTGTCGTACGCGGCCGGGTCGGGGTTGGGCGACGCGCCCGTCCAGTAGTACCAGTCGAGCATGTAGGTGCGCAGCCAGTCCTTCTGGGCGGCCACGTCGCAGGCGGCGCTGCCGCTGCCGCTGTCGCTGCCACCACCCCCGCAAGCGGCCAACCACAGGCAGGCCGAGAGCAGGCCCACCGCCTTGAAACCGCGCTTTACTCCGGAGCTGCCCATTGCCCTGTTTTGTTTGCCATGCTGGTGCGCACCATAGCAGCCGGGGCTTGCCACCTACAATCCGGGCCTCCCCTTTTGCATCCTGTTTCGCCTGCGCCAGCAGCGCATCGGACCGCGTTCCATGACCGAACTTGCCAAATCATTCGAGCCCGCCGACATCGAAGCCCACTGGGGTCCGCTTTGGGAAAGCAGCGGTGTTTACGCACCGACGCTGGACGCGACGAAGCCGTCTTTCTGCATCCAGTTGCCGCCGCCCAACGTGACCGGAACGCTGCACATGGGGCATGCGTTCCAGCACACCATCATGGACACGCTGACGCGCTACCACCGCATGCGCGGCGACAACACGCTGTGGGTGCCGGGCACCGACCATGCCGGCATCGCCACCCAGATCGTGGTGGAGCGCCAGTTGCAGGACGCGGGGCAGAGCCGCCACGACCTGGGCCGCAAGAACTTCGTCGCCAAGGTGTGGGAGTGGAAGGAGCAGTCGGGTTCCACCATCACCCGGCAGATGCGCCGCATGGGCGACTCGGTGAGTTGGCCGCACGAATACTTCACGATGGACGAGAAGCTCTCGAAGGTGGTCACCGACACCTTCGTGAAGCTGTTCGACGAAGGCCTGATCTACCGCGGCAAGCGACTCGTCAACTGGGACCCGGTGCTGAAGTCGGCGGTGTCCGACCTGGAGGTCGAGAGCGAGGAGCGCGATGGCCACATGTGGCACATCCTGTACCCGTTCAGCGACGGTCCGCTGTCGACGGCGGACGGCGTGATGCGCGGCATGCACATCGCCACCACCCGGCCGGAAACGATGATGGCGGACGGGGCGCTGGCGGTGCACCCGGACGACGAGCGCTACAGGCACCTGGTCGGCAAGTTCGTCGACCTGCCGCTGTGCGACCGGCGCATTCCGATCATTGCGGATGACTTCGTGGACCGCGAGTTCGGCTCGGGCTGCGTGAAGATCACCGGCGCGCACGACTTCAACGACTACGCCTGCGCGCAACGCCACGGCTTGCCGATGATCACCATCTTCACGCTGGCCGCTGCGATCAACGACAACGGCCCCGCTGCCTACCGCGGCATGGACCGCTTCGTGGCGCGCAAGGCGGTGCTGCGCGATCTTGAGGCGCTGGGCCTGCTCGAAAAAGCGGTGCCGCACAAGCACATGGTGCCGGTCTGCGTGCGCACCGGACAGGTGGTCGAGCCGATGCTGACCGACCAGTGGTTCGTCGCCACCACCAAGCCAGGAGCCGACGGCAAGTCGATCGCGCAAAAGGCCATCGACGTGGTGGCCGACGGCTCGGTCAAGTTCGTTCCCGAGCAATGGGTCAACACCTACAACCAGTGGATGAACAACATCCAGGACTGGTGCATCTCGCGCCAGTTGTGGTGGGGGCACCAGATCCCGGCCTGGTACGGCAGCGGTGGTGAGTTGTTCGTGGCGCACAGCGAGCCCGACGCACGCGCCAAGGCCACCGCCGCAGGCTACGTCGGCGAACTGACGCGCGACGAAGACGTGCTGGACACCTGGTACTCGTCGGCGATGGTGCCGTTCTCGTCGCTCGGCTGGCCCGACAAGACGAAGGAGCTCGACCTGTTCCTGCCCAGCAGCGTGCTCGTCACCGGCTTCGACATCATCTTTTTCTGGGTCGCCCGGATGATCATGATGACGACGCATTTCACCGGCCAGGTGCCTTTCCACCACGTCTACATCCACGGCCTGGTGCGCGACGCGCAGGGCAAGCGCATGAGCAAGTCGGAAGGCAATGTGCTGGACCCGGTGGACCTGATCGACGGCATTGCGCTGGCACCGCTGCTCGACAAGCGCAGCACCGGCCTGCGCCGCCCCGAAACCGCGCCGACGGTGCGCAAGAACACCGAAAAGGAGTTCCCCGACGGCATTCCGGGCTTCGGTGCCGACGCGTTGCGCTTCACCTTCGCGTCGCTGGCCAGCCTGGGCCGCAACATCAACTTCGACACCAAGCGCTGCGAGGGCTATCGCAAC
>JANNEI010000499.1:0-2919 GCA_031378565.1 Burkholderiales bacterium | reverse complement strand
TGTTGATGACGCCCTTGGGCATCTGGGTCGAGCCCGAGGTGAACAGGAACTTGGCGATGCTGTCGGGGCCGACGCGCGCGTGCGCCGCGTCCACCTGCGGTGTAGGCCTGGTCGCCAGCAGCTCGTCGAAGCTCGATGTCGCGCGGCCTTCGATGTGGCCCGTCGTCAGCACCACCGGCGTGTCGGCCGGCACCACCGCGTTGATGGCGTTCGCATACGCCGACGCGCTGGATGCGAACACCAGCCCGGGCGTCAGCAGGCCCACGATGTGGCGCAGCTTGCCGTAGTCCTGCGACAACGTGGAGTACGCCGCAGAGATCGGCGCGTAGGGCACACCGGCCAGCATCGCGCCGAGCGTGAGCAACAGGTGTTCGATGTCGTTGTCGGACAGGATCGCCACCGGGCGCTCGACCGACGCACCGCGATCGATCAGCGCCTGCGCGATGCAGCGCGCGCTGTGCAGCGCCTGCGCGTAGCTGATGCGCACCCAGTCGCCGCCCTGGTGGCGCTTGGCGACCAGCGTGTGGTCGGGCGTCACGGAAGCCCAGTGCAGCAGCCGGTCGGTAAGGCGCGCCGGGCAGGGCTGAAGCGGCTCGGTCGAGGTGACCAGGGTGGCACCGTCGGCGCGCGGTGTGAAGTGCGCCGCCAGCGACCCGCCCAGCGGCAGGCTGCGGTAGCGCGCCGGGTTGGTCGCTGCGTTCATGACTTGCCGACCTTGCCCGCCTTGCCGTCAAGGAAGGCGCGCATCCGGTCTTTGGCGGCGTGGTCGCCCGAGGCGATGGCGGCCATCAGCGATTCGGTGAACAGGCCTTCGGTGTGGCCCATGTTGGCGATGCGCGGCAGCGCGTGCATCACGGCGAAGTTCGAGAGCGGCGCGTTGGACGCCACTTTCGCAGCCAGCTCGAACGCCTTCGACAGGCCTGCGCCGGCTTCGACCACGTACTGCGAAAGGCCGATCCGCTGGCCGTCTTCAGCGTCGTAGACCCGGCCGGTCAGCATCATGTCGGCCATGCGCGCGGTGCCGATCAGGCGCGGAATGCGGGCCGAGCCGCCGCCGCCCACGAACAGGCCGCGCTGGCCTTCCGGCAACGCGTAGAAGGTGCTGGCCTCGGCCACGCGGATGTGGCTGGACGCCGCCAGCTCCAGGCCGCCGCCCACCACCGCACCTTGCAGCACGGCGATCACCGGCACGCGGCCGAACTGGATCTGCTCGAACGCGGCGTGCCAGGCCCGCGAATGCAGCACGCCGTCGGCCACGCTGCGCTCGGACAATTCCGACAAGTCGAGCCCGGCGCTGAAGTGGTCGCCCGCGCCACTGAGCACCACCGCCCGCACGGCGTCGGGCAGGTTGACGAAGGTGGTGTGCAGCGCGGCGATCAGTGCATCGTTCAGGGCGTTTCGCTTGGCCGGGCGATTCAACCGCACATGCGCCACGTCGCCTTGCACCTCCAGGGTCAGCAGCGCAGCAGCGCCGGGGTGCCCGTGGGCATCAATTGGCATGGCGGTTCCAGAGATCAAAACAGTTTTTATTTTTAACTAAATGGCTAGATGCATGAACAGGGTTAACCCTGAACGACTTCTGCCGCGGAGTCGCATTCGAGTTGACTAATCGATTGCTTCAGGCGCAGCGAGAGCACCTGGACGGCGGGTTTTCCCTGACCTTTCGCGTTAGCAATTTAATTAAAGTAGTTAACTAAATATCGGAGACACGATGAGAACTTCCGCCTCCTTTCTGACCATCCTCTCAGCCGCGTCGAGCGTGTTGGTGGCGGGCTGTGCCAGCGATCAGCGCGCGGCCAGCAAGCCACCCCTGGCCACCCTCGGGTGCCCCGACCTGACCGCCGCGAGCCTGGGACTGCCGGGCCTGAGCACGGTGCAGGCCGTGCTGGTGCCGGTGGGCACGGTCACGCCGCCCGGCGCGGCCTTGCCGCTGCCCGCGCACTGCAGGCTGGTGGGGGCGCTGAACGAACGCGTCAGCGCGGTCGATGGCAAGGCCTATGCGATCGGCTTCGAACTGCGCATGCCGTTCGACTGGAACGGCAAGTTCTTTTTCCAGGGTGGTGGCGGCAACGACGGCGTGATCCGCGAAGCCTTCGGCACCCTGTTTTTCGGCCAGGGCGGATCGCCCGGCAACGCTTTGACGCTGGGCTTCGCCGTCGTCAGCACCGACGCCGGCCACAAAGCCGAAGCCACCCCCATCGTCGGCGGTGCCGCGTTCGGGCTCGACCCGCAAGCCCGCCTCGACTACGGCTACAACGCGGTCAGTGCGGTCACGCGGGCCTCGAAGGGAATCGTCGAGCGCTTCTACGGCAAGCCGCCCGACCGCTCGTATTTCGTCGGCTGCTCGAACGGCGGCCGCCAGGCGATGGTGGCGGCGTCGCGCCTGGCCGACCAGTTCGACGGCGTGGTCGCGGCCAACCCCGGCTTCAACCTGCCGAAGGCCGCCATCCAGCACGCGTGGGACAACCAGGCCTTCGCCGCGGTGGCACCGAAAACGGTGGACGGCAAGCCGATCATCTCGCAGGCCTTCTCGCCGGCCGACATGGCGCTGGTGGCCGCCAAGGTGCTGGAGAAATGCGACGCGCTCGACGGCCTGGCCGACGGCATGGTGAACAACGCGCTGGCCTGCAAGACCGCCTTCAAGCTGGCCGACCTGACGTGCGGCGGCGAGAAGACCGCGCAGTGCCTGAGCGCACCGCAGGTCGCCAGCCTGCAAAAGGTGTTCGGCGGGCCGCGCAACAGCCGCGGCGAAGCGCTGTACGCAGACTGGCCGTTCGATGCCGGTGTGGGTGCCTTCGGCTGGCGCATCTGGAAGCTCGGCACGGCGCCGACGGCGGTGCCCAACTCCATCATCGGCACCATGGGCGGTGCCTCGCTGCCCTACATCTTCTCGACGCCGCCGACGCCACTCGACGGCGC
>JANNEI010000473.1:0-4376 GCA_031378565.1 Burkholderiales bacterium | reverse complement strand
GGCCGGGCTCGTCGATCAGGCCCATCAAGGCCAGCGCAGTGACGCTCTTGCCCGAGCCCGATTCGCCGACGATGCCCAGCACCTCGCCGGCACTCACACGCAGGCTGACCGCATCGACGGCCTTGAACGGCGCGGCTTCGGAGCCGAACTCAACCGTCAGGTTCTCGACTTCGAGCAGGGCAGGCGAGGGGCTCATCGCTTGAGCTTCGGATCGAGCGCGTCGCGCAGCCCGTCGCCCATCAGGTTGAAGGCCAGCACCGACACCAGGATCGCCAGCCCCGGCAGGGTCACGACCCACCAGGCGCTCTGGATGAATTCGAGAGCGCTGGCCAGCATCGAGCCCCACTCGGGCGTCGGAGGCTGCGCGCCCAGGCCCAGGAAGCCGAGCGCGGCGGCGTCGAGAATGGCGGCTGAAAACCCCAGCGTCGCCTGCACGATCAGCGGCGCAGCGCAGTTGGGCAGCACGGTGTCGAACATCAGCCGCGCGGTGCTGGCGCCGTTCAGGCGCGAGGCCGACACGTAGTCCTTGCCCATCTCGCCGATGACGGCGGCGCGCGTCAGCCGAACGAAGTGCGGCAGCATCACGATGGCGATGGCGTACATCGCATTCATCAGCCCCGGCCCGAGGATGGCGACCACCGCCACCGCCAGCAACAGGCTCGGCAGGGCCAGCATGATGTCCATCAACCGCATGATCGTGAACTCGACCCCGCCGCGATAGAACCCCGCCAGCAGCCCCAGCAGCACGCCGCCCGACAACGACAGGCCGACCGACACCAGGCCGATCAGCAGCGACAGCCGCGTGCCGTGGATGAGGCGCGATAGCACGTCGCGCCCGACCGGGTCGGTGCCGAGCAGGAAGACGTGGCCGCCGACCGCTTGCGTCGACGGCGGTTTCAGGGTCGCGTCGCGGTATTGCTCGCTCGGCGAATACGGCGCGATCACGTCGGCCAGCAGCGCGCACAGCACCAGCGCGACGACGATGGCCAGCCCGATGACCGCGCCGCGGTTGCGGCGGAAGTCGCGCCAGAGTTCGATCGCGGGCGAAGGCAGGGCTGGCTCGGATTGAGCGAGCTCCGGTGCGGCATTCATGCGGCGACCTCGGCGCAGGCCGGCTTGGAGGGAAGAACTTTCACCGCAAAGGCGCGAAGGACGCAAAGGAAAAGAAGGACCGGATTTTCTTCCTTGGCGTCCTTCGTGCCCTTGGCGTCTTTGCGGTAAAAAGTACTCGTCATCAGGCCCCAGCCTTCGTTGAAGCCACAGGACGACCGCACCGAACTTCTCATGTGTGCCGAATCCGCGGATTGATCACGCCGTACAGCACATCGACGATCAGGTTCACCGCAATGATCACGCTGGCCGACAGCAGGATGCCGCCTTGCACGGCGGGGTAGTCGCGGCGGTGGATGGCCTCGACCAGCCACTTGCCGATGCCGGGCCACGAGAAAATGGTTTCGGTCAGGATGGCTCCGGCCAGCAAGGTGCCGACCTGCAGGCCGATGGTGGTCACGACCGGGATCAGCGCGTTGCGCAGCGCGTGAATGCCGACCACGCGAAGGCTCGACGCGCCCTTGGCGCGCGCGGTGCGCACGTAGTCTTCACGCAGCACTTCGAGCATCGAGCTGCGCGTCATGCGGGCGATCACTGCCAGCGGGATCGTGCCCAGCGCGATGGCCGGCAACACCAGGTGCGACAGCGCGCTCTTGAACGCGCCGCGTTCGCCCGACAGCAGCGAATCGATCAGCATGAAACCGGTCACCGAAGGGATGTCGAACTGGATCGCGATGCGGCCCGACACCGGCGTCCAGCCCAGCCCGACCGAGAAGGTCAGGATCAGCAGCAGGCCCCACCAGAAGATGGGCATCGAGTAGCCGGTGAGCGACGCGCCCATCACCGAGTAGTCCCAGACCGTGTTGCGCTTGACGGCCGCAATGATGCCGGCTGGCAACCCCAGCGCCAGCGCAAGAAACATCGCGCAGGCCGACAACTCGATGGTGGCCGGGAACAGCGTCATGAACTCCCTGAACACCGGCTCGTGCGTGATGATGGACAGGCCCAGGTCGCCGTGCACCGCCTTCCACAGGTAGTCGAGGTACTGCACCGGCAGCGGCCGGTCGAGGCCGAACTGGTGCAGCAGGCGCTGGTAGCGCTCGGCGTCCATCCCGCGCTCGCCCGACAGCGCCTCCACCGGGTCGCCCGGCAGCAGCCGGATCAGCGAAAAGACCAGCAGCGTGATGCCCAGGAAAGTGGGCACGACGAGGCCGAGGCGTTTGGCGATGAAGGTGAACAACTGTTATCCAAGCAGCGCGAAGCGCCGGTTCACTCCTTCCCCCCAGAAGGGGGAAGGCCGGGATGGGGGTGAAATCGTGGCAGTGAGCGGGTGAACGGCAGGCAGTGAGTGCCTGGAGATTTCACCCCCACCCAACCCTCCCCCTCGAAGGGGAGGGAGTCAAGGACTCACTTCTCGACCATGTCCACCTTGTGGAAGTAGTGGTGCGCGGTGGCGTCCATCTTGTAGCCGGTGACTTCCTTGCGCACCGGGTCGAAGCGCACCGAATGGGCGATCGTGATCCACGGCGCTTCCTGCTTGGCGATCTCCTGCGCCTTCATGTACAGCGCGGCGCGGTCGGCCTGCTTGGTCACACCCTTGGCTTTCTGGATCGCGTCCTCGAAGTCCTTGTTGCACCAGCGCGCCACATTGCCGCCGCCCTTCACCGCCGCGCAGCCCAGCAGCGGCGCGAAGAAGTTGTCGGGGTCGCCGTTGTCGCCCGACCAGCCGAACATCATGGCCTGCTGCTCACCGGTCTTGCTGCGCTTGCGGTACTCGCCCCACTCGAAGGTCAGCAGCTTGGTCTTGACGCCGATCTTTTCCCAGTCGGCCTGGATCAGCTCGGCCATGCGTTTGCCGTCGGGGTTGTAGGGGCGGGTGACGGGCAGGTACCAGAGTTCGACCTCGGCCCCGTTCGGGAAGCCGGCCTGCGCCAGCAGCGCCTTCGCCTTGACGGGGTCGTACACGTAGTCGACCACCTTGTCGTTGTAGCTCCACAGCGTGGGCGGGATCGGGTTCTTCGCGACCTGGCCGGCGCCCTGGAACACCGAATCGAGAATCGCCTGCTTGTTGACGGCCATGTTCAGGGCCTGGCGCACCTGCTTGTTGTCGAACGGCTTCTTCTCGACGTTGAAGGCGATGTAGCCCACGTTCAGGCCGTTCTGCTGCACCAGGTTGATGTTCGGGTCGGCCTTCATCAGCGCCACGTCGGCCGGTTTCGGAAACGCCATCACATGGCATTCGCCGGTCTTCAGCTTGGCGTAGCGCACCGAGGCATCGGTGGTGATCGCGTACACCAGGTTGTCGATCTTCGGTCGGCCCGCCCAGTGCGCGTCGAACGCCTTGTATCGAATGACCGCGTCTTTCTGATACGAGACGAAGCTGAACGGGCCGGTGCCGATGGGCTCGCGGTCGATCACTTCGGGCGTGCCGGCGGCCTTCATCTTGTCGGCGTATTCGGCGCTGAGGATGGATGCAAAGTCCATCGCCAGGTTGGCCATGAACGGGGCCTCGGGCTTCTTCAACACGAAGCGCACCGTCATCGCGTCGACCTTCTCGACGCGGTCGACGATGTTCTTCATGTCCATGTCGTCGAAGTAGGCGTAGGTCTGGCCCGGCGAGGTTTTTGCGAACGGGTGCGCCGGGTCGGCCATGCGGTTGTACGAGAACAGCACGTCGTCGGCGTTGAAGTCGCGCGTGGGCGTGAACTTGGCCGAGCTGTGGAACTTCACGCCCTTGCGCAGCTTGAACGTGTAGCTCAGGCCGTCGGCCGCAGCGACCCAGCTTTCGGCCAGGCCGGGCACCACGGTGGTGGTGCCGAGTTCGAACTCGACCAGCTTGTTGAACATCGGCACCGACGACGCGTCGAGCGTGGTGCCGGTGGTGAAGAACTGCGGGTTGAAGCCTTCGGGGCTGCCTTCCGAGCAGTAGACCAGCGTCTTGGCTGCCAGCGCGCCGCCGGCACCGGCGATCAAGGCGCAGGCCGCAACGGTGCTGGCCAGCGCGTTCAACGTGAAGCCGTGAATTTTCATGGTGAGTGTCCTGAAAGTTGAGCGGTGTCCGAGCCTCGTGGGCAAGGTGCGCGGAATGATAGCGCCGCGCCCCCGCGCGCCGCCTTGGTGGATGCAGGTCAGTGAAAGCGCGCGAGCAGCATCAGCCACAGCGGTGCCGTGACGAGGAAACCCAGCGTCGAGAACACGATGGCTGCGGTCGCCTCGGCCTCCAGCGTTTCGTAGCGCTGCGAAAAAATCAGCGCGTTCGAACCCACCGGCAGCGCCGCCACCATCACCACCACCGCCAGCGCCAGCCCGTTCAGGCCCATGCCCCA
>JANNEI010000454.1:0-2921 GCA_031378565.1 Burkholderiales bacterium | reverse complement strand
GCCGCCGAGTTGCAGCACGTTCGCCAGATGCAGGTCGCCGTGGCATTCGCGCACACGGCCTGCGCGCAGTCGTGCCGCCCACAGCGGCGACAGCGCTTGTTGTTGCTGGACCAGCCATGCGCGCAGCGCGGGCCAGTCGATAGCCGACTCCGACGCCGCGGTCTCGTCTTGCCTGGCCCCGATGGCGTCGATGAGCCCTTGCGTCACCCTTTCGCGGCTGGCCGGCGACCCGAACATGCTGCGAGGCGGTGCCACCGCCGCGTCTCGGTGAAAGTCAGCGAGTCTTTGCGCCAGCGCGTCGATGTGGCGCGACGCCAGAGTGCCTTCTGCCAGCATCTCGCTCCACAGTGCACCATCGGGAAAACGGCGCATGCGTACCGCGACGTCGACCACCGGCCCGCCACCTCCGAACGTCGGGCCCTGCGGGCTGTCGCAAACGTTCACCACGTCGAGGTACAGCGCAGGTGCGAGACGCCGGTTCAACCGCAGCTCTTCTTCGCAGAAGCGGCGTCGCGCGGCCAGCGCCGTGAAGTCGAGGAAGGCAAGCTGCACCGGCTTCTTAAGTTTGTACGCCAGCGACTTCGCGAGCAGCACCCACGAGACATGGGTTTCGACCAGGCGCACCGGCACCCCATCAAGCGCCTCGAGCGATGCGCGCAAACGCCCTACGCGCCTGCTCGCTGCGGCCAGGGTGTCAGCGCACGACTCCGTCACATCCGTCGGCCGTAGAAAACGGTCTTCATTGCGGGCGCTTACGGTGGCCACGGGTACTTCGGCGGGCTCGAGCCGGCCAGCGCTTCGAGGGCCGAGCCGACACTGAACGAATCGGGCAGGGCCTCCAGGATTTTTTTGAACAGCGGCTGGTACGCCCCAACGGCGTCGAACCCGGAAAGCGGATCGCGATTCGTCAGGAACGCCGCGTCGAGCTCGGCCCAGTCGCCGTCGCCGAGCAGCGCCTCGGCGAGCGGCAGCACCTCGGTTTCCTCGATGTGCATGTGCCCCAGATAGAAGCGCACGTAAAGCGTCATCGCGGTCTCGAACGTCGCGCGGCGCGGTTCATGCTGGTCGGTTTCGCCCATCATCTCGAAGCCGAGCAACGCGTGTTCGAGCCCGCGGATCGCATGTTCACCGCGTCTGTGGTCCCGATCGAGCCGGGCGAGCATGGCGTCGCTGCGCGCGCTGTGGCCGCGCAGTTTCGGGAACAGCAAGAGGCTTTCCTTCGGGTGGTGGAGCTTCTCGGGGAACTCGTCGACATAGAACAGCATGGCGCGCAGGGCACCGAAGTCGGGCAGCGTGCCACGACGCCGGTGTTCAGCGAGCAGCAGCAGGATCGAGCGCAGCATCGCCGAGAGCGCCCGGTGTTCATGAAGAATGATGGCCACGCTGGCGTGCGTCACAGTGCGTCTCCTCGCATGGGCTGACCCGCACAGCGTGTTCCGATTGCCGCCAGCGCGGCTTGACCCAGGTCAACAATCGATCGAAGCGCGCCGAGGCGACGGCCGCTTGACGTGCATCAGTCCGGCGCGGGGATTCGGTTCGTAGCATCGATGCACGGTTCTCGCGCCGGATGCGCGAGCTCAAGAAACCCATTCAACCGAAACCACGCCATGGCGCAATCGATCTCCATCCAGGAGCCGCAGCGGCCGCTCGGCAAGCCGGCGAGCTTCGCGCTCTGGCAGCTGGGGTTTCGTCCGTTCTTCCTGCTCGCCAGCGGTTTCGCGGCCGTGTCGATCGGCCTGTGGGCGGCCCAGTTCGCGGGCTGGTTGCCGCGCCCTTACCTGTCCGGCCCGCTCTGGCATGCGCATGAGATGGTGTTTGGCTTCACGCTCGCGGTGATGGTGGGCTTCTTGCTCACGGCGGGGCGCAACTGGTCAAACCGTCCCACGCCGACTGGCCTGCCGTTGGCGGCGCTGGCGCTGCTGTGGCTGGCGGGCCGCGTGCTCGTGCTGACGCCCCTCGGCTGGGCGGCTGCCCTTGTCAACGCGGCGTTTCCGCTTGCCGCTGCCGCTGCACTGGCCATGCCGCTTTGGGCCGCGCGCAATCGGCGCAACTACTTCTTCGTCGGCCTGCTGGTGCTGATGGGTGCGGCCAACCTGGGAATTCATCTGTCGCTGCTCGGCGCGTGGCACCGGCCTGCATGGCTGGGCCTGCAGATCGCACTCGACACGATGCTGTTCATCATGACGGTGATGGCCGGGCGCGTGATTCCGATGTTCACGAACAGCGGCGTGCCGGGCGCCGGTGCGGCGCGACACGCGATGCTCGACAAGGCCTCGCTCGCTTTGGTGCTCGCGCTGCTGGTGGCCGACCTGGCGGGCTTGCGCGGCAGCGCGCTGGTGGCTGTCGCGCTGTGCGGTGCCGCCGTCCATACCGTGCGCTGGACCTTCTGGAAACCCTGGAAGACCTGGCGCGCGCCGCTGGTCTGGGTGTTGCACGCGGCGTATGCGTGGATCCCGCTGCACCTGGCCCTGCGGGCGGCGTCCGAGCTGGGTTGGATCAACGGCTCGGCCGCCACCCATGCGCTGACAGTGGGTGCCGTCGGCGGCCTGGTCATCGGCATGATGACGCGCACCGCCCGCGGCCACACCGCGAGACCACTGCTCGCCGACCGCTTCGACACCGCGTGCTACGTGCTCGTTCTCGCGGCCGCTGTGGTGCGCGTGGGCTTGCCACTGATGGCACCGGCGTGGGCGATGCAGGCCGTCGTCGGCTCGGCGGCGCTCTGGTCGGCCGGGTTCGGGCTTTTTGCGCTGCGCTACTGGCCCGTGCTGACCCGCCCTCGCCTGGACGGCAAGGCCGGTTGATGCGCGTGGAGCGCGATGATCCCGTGAGGGCGGTGATGGAGGCGAAACAAGTGCAATCGGACGACCTACTCGAAAAGATCCCACCGCTCGCATTCTTGATGCAGCGCAAGCCTCACA
>JANNEI010000448.1:0-2656 GCA_031378565.1 Burkholderiales bacterium | reverse complement strand
CCCTCGCCTTCAGCGAAGTTTTCGGTCTCGCCACTGTCGGCGTAGCGCTCGCCTTCGTAGAGCGGGATCACCGGGTCGGCGGTCAGCGTCTGCATCAGGTAGTCGCGCAGGCCGCTCTTGTAGGTCCAGGTCTGCACATCGCCGGTCTTCTCGGTCGTCAAGGTGACCACACAGCCGGGCATCAGCACCGCCTTGCTGCGCAGCAGATGCATCAGGTCGGCGCGCGGCAGCTCGACCGCATCGAAGTATTTGGGGTTGGGCCAGGCGCGCACCGTGGTGCCGGTTTTCTTGTCGCCCGAACCCGCCTTGCGCAATGTCAGCGGCTCCATCACATCGCCGTTCGAAAACACCAGGCTCGCGACCTGCCCCTCGCGCCACACCGTCACCTCGAGCCGCTTCGACAGCGCGTTCGTCACGCTGACGCCCACGCCGTGCAAGCCCCCCGAGAAGCTGTACGCACCGCCGGCACCCTTGTCGAACTTGCCGCCGGCATGCAGTTGGGTGAACACGATCTCGACCACCGGCACCTGCTCGTCGGGGTGCAGGCCGAACGGAATGCCGCGGCCGTCGTCCTGCACGCTGACCGAGCCGTCGCCGTGCAAGGTCACGTCGATGCGCTTGCCATGCCCGGCCAGTGCCTCGTCGGCCGCGTTGTCGATCACTTCCTGAATGACATGCAGCGGGTTGTCGGTGCGCGTGTACATGCCCGGGCGCTGCTTCACGGGCTCCAGGCCCTTCAGCACGCGGATCGATGCCTCGCCGTATACGTTGTTGCCTGCGGATGATTTGGTTGCCATGCGGGGAATTCTAAGGAGGCACCGACACGGCTGCGGGTGCGACGACAATCAAAGCCCCTTCGCATCGCCCATCACCATGACCGTTCTGTCTCCCATGCGCCGCGAGTCCTTCGCTCCCTACATGCAGGCGTCTGTGGCCGCGTACGCCGAGGACAACGTCGCCTGCGGTCGCTGGCCGCAGGAGGGCGCACTCGCGCGTTCGCTGGCCGAATTCGAATCGCTGTTGCCGCAGGGCCTGGACACGCCCGACAACCACCTTTTCGAAATCGTCGCCACGGCAGACGGCCCGGTCGTCGGCATCATCTGGTTCGCGGTCGAGGTGAAGCACGGCCTGCGTTCGGCGTTCGTCTACGACGTCGAAATCTACCCGCCGTTTCGCCGACAGGGGCATGCGATGCGTGCGTTCGAGGCGCTGGAGCCGGTGGTTGCCGGACTCGGTCTGTCGAGCATCGGGCTGCACGTGTTCGGGCACAACCCGGGCGCGCAGGCGCTCTACGCAAAACTGGGCTACGGCGTGACCGGCATCAACATGGTGAAGAACCTGGCCGGCAACGGCTCCCGACCGAATCCGTGACATGACGCGTCGACGCCGTTGTCGTTAAAGTGCCGCATGAACGAAACAGCGAATCAGACGCTCCGCCCCGCCTTGTCGATGAAGCAGGTGCTGCTTTGCGGCGCGATGATCGTCACGGTGTCGATGGGCATCCGCCACGGCTTCGGCCTGTGGCTGCAACCCATCACGATGGACCGTGGCTGGTCGCGCGAAACCTTCGCCTTCGCGATTGCGATCCAGAACCTGGCCTGGGGCTTTGCCGGGCCGGTGGCCGGCGCGCTGGCCGACCGCTACGGTGCCGTCAAGGTGCTGATTGTCGGCAGCCTGTTCTATGCGCTGGGCCTGGTGCTGATGGGGCTGGCCACGTCGGGCCTGGCCTTCACCGGCAGCGCGGGCGTGCTGCTGGGCATGGCGCAGGCAGGCACCACCTACGCGGTGGTGTACGGCGTGATCGGCCGCAACGTGGCAGCCGACAAGCGAAGCTGGGCGATGGGTGTGGCGGCAGCGGCGGGCTCGTTCGGCCAGTTCCTGATGGTGCCGGTGGAGAACTGGCTGATTGGCAGCTTCGGCTGGCAGCAGGCGCTGTTCATTCTGGGCTGCCTGTCGCTGGTCATCATTCCGCTCGCCTTCGGGCTGAAGGAGCCGCCATTCGCCAAGTTCACCGGCGTGCACCAGAGCATGACGCAGGCCGTGCGCGAGGCCTTTGCCTACCCGAGCTTTCGCTGGTTGATGGCGGGCTATTTCGTCTGCGGCTTTCAGGTGGTTTTCATCGGCATCCACATGCCGAGCTACCTGAAGGATCACGGCCTGACACCCAATGTGGCCACCACCGCGCTGGCCCTGATCGGCCTGTTCAACGTGATCGGCACCTATGCCGCGGGATCGCTGGGGCAGCGCATGCCGAAGCGCTACATCCTGTCGGGCATCTACGCGCTGCGCTCCGTCGTGATCGTCGTCTTCCTCAGTCTGCCGTTGACGCCGATGAGCGTCTACGTCTTCGCGTCTGCGATGGGCGTGCTGTGGTTGTCCACCGTGCCGCCGACCAACGCGGTCGTGGCACAGATCTTCGGCGTGCAGTACCTGTCGATGCTCAGCGGCTTTGTCTTCGTCAGCCACCAACTCGGCAGCTTCATGGGTGCCTGGCTGGGCGGCAAGCTGTACGACATGACGGGCAGCTACGACGTGGTGTGGTGGATCGCCGTGGCGCTGGGCATTTTTGCGGCCATCGCCAACCTGCCGGTGAAAGAGTCGGCCATCGTGCGGGGTTCGCCCGCGGCGGCATGACGATGAATGCCAGGCGAGCCAT
>JANNEI010000368.1:0-1545 GCA_031378565.1 Burkholderiales bacterium | reverse complement strand
GCTTGCAGGCACCGCGCCCAGGACTGGATCACGCCTTCGCTGACCAGCCCGGACGGCCGCACGCCTTCTTCGAAGTAGCGCTGCCGCGCCAGCGCCAGGCGCTGCTGCGGGGTCGTGAAGAAGGGCTGCATGGGCAGGGCGCTGTGGTCGGCTCGGCGGTTCACGCGGTCTCCACTGCTAACACCGGGCTCAACGGACCCGACATGTGATTGAACTGAGGTAACGAACTGCGTCGGCCAGTCTAGTGTTCGACGCTTGCTCGAACTTGACGCCACGGAACGACCGGGGTTCGGGCGGCACAGTCGCCGACGGCCCGGACGCCATCCGGAATTGACCCGCCGTTCCTGCGACTCGCACATCAGGGAACGCATTGTTCCCAAACGGTACAGCGTCGAGCCGTGCAACACAGGGGAAACAATGGTTGATCGCACGCATCGATGGTCCAGAATATTTGGTGATTCGCCGCACGAACTCTCAAGGAAGTGTGGCTTTGCCACTTTCCTTGATCCGCGCGGGGGGCGGCCGGCCGCGGCCGGCCTTGGGGCGCTCAGAAGAGAAACTCACAATCTTGAACTCTGCATCGACATGGCCGGCCCGCCGGAATG
Organism: Burkholderiales bacterium; assembly: GCA_031378565.1. Classification (GTDB taxonomy): domain Bacteria; phylum Pseudomonadota; class Gammaproteobacteria; order Burkholderiales; family Burkholderiaceae_C; genus JANYJJ01. The sequence goes on along the minus strand of JANNEI010000368.1, from coordinate 940 downwards.
CCTCCACACCGGCCTCTGCACTGACCGAGCCGTTGTGGTTCGAATGGCTGGCCCTGGCAGGGCTGTTCTTGTTTGCGGCATGGCTGCTCGGCGTGCGCGGCGTGTGGGCGCTGCTGCTGAACTCCGACCCGACCGGCATCACCTTCGTGATCATCATCGTCTTCACCGTGGCCACGGTGTGGAGCGGCGTGCGCGCGCGTGAACTGACCCGCGAGCGCAAGGCGAGCGCGGTGCAAGCCCCCGGCTGGGCCGCCGACTACTGGGCCGCGCTGGCTGCCGCGCCGCGCGACGAATCGGCACCGCTCGACCTCTTGCTGGAGCGGACCCACGGCCCGCATTCGACCGCCTGGTGGGTCAACGCGATCCAGCTCAAGCTCGGGCTCCTCGGCAAGGTGATCGGCTTCTCGATACTCGCGCTGCAGATCGGACAGATCCAGAATTTCGATGCGTCCCAGGCGCAAGATCTGCTCAAGAGCCTGACGACGGGTCTGGGCGTCGCGCTGTTGACCACGATGGTCGGCCTGGTGGGCAACATCCTGCTCGGGGTGCAGCTGACACGGCTCGATCGCTACGCAGACGAACTGGTTGCCGACGCGCAACGGCATGGTCTGTCGATCCGCCCGCGCGGCGAAGGTTGAGCTTCGATGCGCCAACGCCGCAATGCTCGCGAACCGGAAGTCGACCCGTTCTACGACATGTTGTTCAACATGCTGATCGCGTTCGTGTTCTGCTTCATCGTCGCGCTGCTGGCGCATCGTGACTCTTCAATCGCGCGCGGCGACCACAAGGCCCTGCTGCTGGGCGATTGCCACCAGTTCGTCGGCAAAGCGGTCGAGCCGCGTCAGTTGCAGCCCGAGCAAGATGTTGCCGACCAGGCCCACCATGGTCGTCAACAGCGCGATCCCCAGCCCGGCGGTCAGGCTCTTCAGCAGTTCTTGCG
>JANNEI010000339.1:0-7856 GCA_031378565.1 Burkholderiales bacterium | reverse complement strand
CCGTTTCAGCCGGTTCCGTGCAACATGCTTGATCGCATCCGCGCGGCCATCCCGGCGTTGCCGCCGGCCGAGCAGCGCGTGGCCAAACTGGTGCTGGCCGACCCGCGCAGTTTCGCCAGTTTGCCGGTGGGCGAGCTGGCCGAGCGGTCGCACGTCAGCAAGCCGACGGTGGTGCGTTTTTGCCGCAGCGTGGGCTACGACGGGCTGACCGATTTCAAGCGCAAGCTGGCCGGCAGCGTGAACGAGGGCGTGCCCTTCGTGCACCGCTCGGTGGACGAAGACGACAAGCCGGGCGACCTGATCGTGAAGGTGATCGACAACGCGGTGTCGGCCTTCCTGAAGTACCGCAACGACGCGGCCAACCATGCCTTCGAACGTGCCATCGCCGCGCTGACGCAGGCGGGGCTGGCGGGCCGGCGCATCGAGTTCCACGGCGTGGGCAATTCGGGCATCGTGGCGCAGGACGCGCAGCACAAGTTCTTTCGCCTCGGCGTGCACGCGGCGGCGGTCAGCGACGGCCACGTGCAGGTGATGAGCGCCACCATGCTGCAACCGGGCGACTGCGCGGTGATCATCAGCAATTCGGGGCGCAGCCGCGACCTGCTGGACGTGGCCGAGATCGCGCGCAAGAAGGGCGCGACAACGATCCTGATCACCGCCAGCGGCTCACCACTGGCGCAAACGGCGCTCGGCTCGCAGCAGATCCTGCTGGCGGTGGACCACCCGGAAGACTTCGACCGCTACAGCCCGATGGTGTCGCGCCTGCTGCACTTGCTGGTGATCGACATCCTGACCACCGCGGTGGCGCTGCGCCTGCCCGCCAGCCTGCGGCCGATGCTGCAGGAGATCAAGAAAAACCTGCGCGTCAGGCGCTACGTGCAAACCGACTGAGTGTTCGCCCGCTGCCGCGGCGTTTCCCGCTCGGTGCATCATCAGCGCTCGTTCGACCCCCACCACGATGGAGACGCGCATGAAAACCATCCAGGGCCCCGCCATTTTTCTGGCCCAGTTCGCAGGCGACACGGCCCCGTTCAACACGCTCGACTCGATCGCCCGCTGGGCCGCCGGCCTGGGCTACCAGGGCGTGCAGATGCCGAGCTGGGACGCCCGCCTGTTCGACCTGAAGAACGCGGCCACGAGCCAGACGTATTGCGACGAAGTGAAGGGCACGCTGGCCCAGCACGGCTTGCAGATCACCGAGCTGTCGACCCACCTGCAGGGCCAGCTGGTGGCGGTCCACCCGGCGTACGACGCGGGCTTCGACGGCTTTGCGGCACCCGAAGTGCGCGGCGACCCGGTGCAGCGCCAGAAGTGGGCGGTCGAGCAGATGCTGCTGGCCGCCAGGGCCTCGGCCAACCTGGGCCTGACGGCGCACGCCACCTTCTCGGGCGCGCTGGCGTGGCCGTATCTGTATTCGTGGCCGCCGCGCCCGGCGGGCCTGATCGAGGAGGCGTTCGATGAGCTGGCGCGGCGCTGGCGGCCGATCCTGGATGCGTTCGACGGCGCGGGCGTCGACGTCTGCTACGAGATCCACCCCGGCGAAGACCTGCACGACGGCGAGACCTACGAGATGTTTCTCGACCGCGTGGGCAACCACAAACGCGCCTGCCTGCTGTACGACCCGAGCCACTTCGTGCTGCAGCAGCTGAACTACCTCGACTACATCGACCACTACCACGAGCGCATCAAGATCTTCCACGTGAAGGATGCCGAGTTCAACCCGACCGGCAAGCAAGGCGTGTACGGCGGCTTCCAGCCATGGCTGAAACGGGCCGGGCGGTTCCGGTCGCTCGGCGACGGGCAGGTGGACTTCGGGGCGATCTTCTCGAAGCTGGCGGGCCACGACTTTCCCGGCTGGGCGGTGCTGGAATGGGAGTGCTGCATCAAGCACCCGGAGGACGGCGCGCGCGAAGGCGCGAAGTTCATCCAGGATCACATCATCCGCGTCGCCGACCGTGCGTTCGACGACTTCGCGGGCGGCGGCGTGAACACGGCGGCCAACAAGAAGATGCTCGGCATCGCCTGAGGAGGGGCGCATGGCGATCGAAGCAGCAGACCCGTCGAGCGCTGCGGCAGTCACGCCGCGGCGCATTCGCCTGGGCATGGTGGGCGGCGGACAAGGTGCCTTCATCGGCGGCGTGCACCGCATGGCGGCGCGACTCGACGACCGCTATGAGCTGGTGGCGGGTGCGCTGTCGTCCGACGCCTCGCGCGCAGCGGCGAGCGCTGCCGAACTGCACATCGCGCCGAGCCGCAGCTATGCCGACTACCGCGAGATGGCCACGCTTGAAGCCGCCCGCGCCGACGGCATCGACATCGTCGCCATCGTCACCCCCAACCACCTGCACGGCCGCATCGCCAGCGCCTTTCTCGACGCCGGCATCCACGTGATTTGCGACAAGCCGTTGACCACCACGCTCAGCGAGGCGATGGAACTGGTGCAGCGCGTGCGCCAGAGCCGATGCCTGTTCGCGCTGACGCACAACTACAGCGGCTACCCGATGGTGCGGCAGGCGCGCGAGATGGTCGCGGCGGGTGAACTGGGCGAGATTCGCGTGGTGCAGGCCGAGTACCCGCAAGACTGGCTCAGCACCGACCTGGAGGCGACCGGCCAGAAGCAGGCCGCGTGGCGCGTCGACCCGGCGCAGGCCGGTGCGGGCGGTTCGCTGGGCGACATCGGCACGCACGCCGAGCATCTGGCGCGATTCATCTCGGGCCTGGAGCTGGCCGCGGTCAGCGCCGACCTGACGAGCTTCGTGCCCGGCCGTCGGCTCGACGACAACGCGCATGTGCTGCTGCGCTATGTGGGCGGCGCGCGCGGCATGCTCTGGTCCAGCCAGGTGGCGCCGGGCAACGAGAACAGCCTGCGCGTGCGCGTGTACGGCAGCCAGGGCGGGCTGGAATTTCGGCAAGAGAACCCGAACCAGTTGTGGGTCACGCTGCTCGGGCAAACGCCGCGGCTGATCACGCGCGGCGGCAGCGGCAGCGGTGCGGCAGCTGGCCACGCAACGCGGCTGCCTGCAGGTCACCCGGAAGGCTATCTGGAAGGTTTTGCGCAGCTTTACCGCGACATCGCCGAGCAGTTGCACGCGCGCTGGGCCGGACGCGCGCCCGACCCGCTGGCGTGCAGCGTGCCCACCGTGGAAGACGGAGCGCGAGGCATCAAATTCATCGAAGCCGTGGTCGATTCAAGCCGCGCCGATGGCCGCTGGACCGACGCGCGGTTGCCCCTCTGAACATCAACGAAGACCGCGAGGAGGCGTTCAGACGCCGGGCAACAACAGGCTATCGACCCCGTACAGGCGCGCCAGTTGCGTGAGCTTGGGCGGCGCGCCGCGAACTGAAAACGCGCGGCCAGAGGCCTGCGCAAGTCGCTGGCATTCCAGCAACAGCGCCAGCGCCGCAGAGTCGAATTGCTGGAGCGCCGATGCATCGATCACCGCGCCTGAATCGGGCTCACGCTTGAGCGCCTGCTCAAGCATGCGCAACGCGTCGTGCGCCTCGGACGAGGTTATGGTCGCAGGCAGCAACAGCACCGGCAGCCTTTGCTAGCTGCGGGTGGCCGCGGTCTTGTTGCGCTCGGCGAGCTTCGTGATCAGACCATCGATGCCGTTGGTGCCGATTTCCTGGGCAAAGCTGTTGCGGTAGTTCTCGACCAGCCACACACCGAGCACATTCACGTCGTAAATCTTCCAGCCGCCGGCTGCCTTTTCAAGCCGGTAGTCGAGCTGGATCGGGTCGCCTTTGCCGCGAACCTCGGTGCGCACGACCACCTCGGCGTCGTCTGCGCTGCCACGCATCGGCTTGAGTTGCACAGTCTGCTCCTTCACCTGCGAGAGCGCGCCCGAATAAGTGCGCACCAGCAGGCTCTTGAACTCATCTTGCAAACGCTTTTGCTGATCCGGCGTGGCCTGGCGCCAGTAGCGGCCGACCGCCGACGCCGTCATGCGCTGGAAGTTCACGTGCGGCATGACCTTGGCATCGACCAGCGCCATGACCTTTTGAACATCACCGGCTTGAATGGACTTGTCGGCCTTGACTGCCTCCAGCACGTCGGTCGATACCTGCTTGATCAGCGCGTCGGGTGCCGTCTGCGCCCACGCAGCGCCGACGGCCAGGGCCAGGCCCAACGAGAGAAGAGCAGCAATTCGTTTCAACAACATCTGGAATCCTTTTGAATGTGACGAGCTTTCGAGCTCCGAGAACCAGCTAAGTTCGCCGCGATCGGGCGCGGCACTTGCAGGCGTGCAGCCTGAATGCCTGTAGGAGAACGCCTGAACCTGCCCTCCCGTTGGCACCGCACCTCGACGCATCACTTTGCAGGGGGCTTCGATTCGTCCGGCGTCGGCGGTTCCTCGCCATCGAAGACGAGGCTGCGCCGACGCTGCAGGTACGCATCGCGGACGAAGGTGTACTTGTCCAGCGCAATGTCGTCGAGCACGCGGCTGGCACCCAGCAACCCCGCCCGAATGTTGACGATCTGCAGCGCCACGATGGCGTACTGGGAGCCGCCGCCGTTGATCGCCAGCGCCGGGGAAACCGCCCGGTCCAGCGGCAAGGCCACGGTCTCGCGCACGGTCGACGGGCCAAACAGCGGCCACACGATGTACGCGCCTGCGCCGACGCCCCAATGACCCAGCGTCTGCCCGAAGTCTTCGTACTGGTGGTCCAGCCCCATCTCGGTGGCCACGTCGAGCACGCCACCCAGGCCGAACAGGGTGTTGGTGCCGAAGCGCATCAGGTCTTGCCCGCTGGCTTCGAACTTGCCCTGCAGCAGGTTGTTGACAGACGACCACGCGTCGGCAGCGTTGCCGAAGAAGTTGTCGATGCCTTTGCGCACCGGTTGCGGAACCACGTTGCTGTAGGCGGTGGCCACCGGCTTGAGAACCCGGACGTCCAGCGCCTCGTTGAAGCCGAACACCTTGCGGTTCCAGTCTTCCCAGGGGTCGAGCCGCTGACCCGCGCTCTTCGCGCCTTGCGTGGCGCAGCCGCCCAGCAGGCACAGCAGCAGGCCGAGCGACAGCCATGTGTTGACCGATCCACGTTTGAACATCGACATCATTTCTTCACTCCGGTGGCCGGGCCCGGCGCGGGGGCACCCTCGGCGGCCTTGTTGAACAGGAACTGGCTGATGAGATTCTCGAGCACCACGGCCGACTGGGTTTGCGTGATCACGTCGCCGGGGGCCATGCTCTTCTCGGACGCGCCAGGCTCCATGCCGATGTACTGCTCACCGAGCAGCCCGGCGGTAAGTATCTTGGCCGAGCTGTCTTTCGGGAACGCGAACTTCTTTTGCAATTGCAATGCCACCTTGGCCTGGAACGTCTTGTCGTCGAAACTGATCGACTCGACCCGGCCCACCACCACGCCGGCGCTCTTGACGGCAGCACGCGACTTGAGGCCGCCAATGTTGTCGAACGTGGCGACGACCGGGTAGGTTTCGTCGAAGTTCAGGCTCAGAAGGTTGCCCGCCTTGAGCGCCAAAAACAGAATGGCCGCCGCACCGATCAGCACGAACAAACCCACCCACACGTCATGACGAGACTTGTTCATCTGCGCCCTCTCTTTCAAAATTGGTTCAGATTGAAAACATCATCGCCGTCAGCACGAAATCGAGCGCCAGCACCGCCAGCGACGCGATCACCACGGTGCGCGTGGTGGCCAGCGACACGCCTTCGGGCGTGGGCTTGCAGGCGTGGCCCTGGCGCAGCGCGATGAAGGTTTCCGTCAGTCCGAACACCACGCTCTTGACCGCGCCGTTGCCCACGTCGGCCCACACGTCCACGCCGCCCTGCATCTGCGACCAGAACGCGCCGGAGTCGATGCCGATCAGCGGCACCGCCACCAGCCAGCCGCCGAAGATGCCGACCGCGCTGAACACCGCGGCCAACAAAGGCATCGCGATCAAGCCGGCCCAGAAGCGCGGTGCCAACACGCGCTGCACCGGGTCGACCGCCATCATTTCCATCGCGGCGAGTTGCTCGCCGGCTTTCATCAAGCCGATTTCGGCGGTCAGCGAAGTGCCGGCGCGGCCGGCGAACAGCAAGGCGGTGACGACCGGCCCCAGTTCACGCACCAGCGACAGCGCCACCAGCAAGCCCACCGCTTCGGCCGAGCCGTAGCGTTGCAAGGTGTAGTAGCCCTGAAGCGCCAGCACGAAGCCGACAAACAACCCCGACACGGTGATCAACGACAGCGACTTGTTGCCCACGAAAAACGCCTGCTCGATCACCAGGCCGAAGCGGCGCAAGGTCGGGCCGCTGAGCGCCAGCAGGCGAAAGAAAAGGCGTGTGGCGTCGCCCACCTCGGCCAGCCATGTGCGCACCGCGAGACCCAGCGCAGCAGGATTGAGCCAGTTCATGCCGCGTCCCTGAGACCCAGGTCGTCGGCCAGCGACGCCGCCGGGTAGTGAAACTGAACCGGGCCGTCCGGTTCGGCATTGAAGAACTGGTGCACCAGCGGATCGGTGCTGTCGCGGATGTCCTTCGGCGTCCCTTGCGCAACCACACCCCCGTTTGCGATGAAGACGATGTGCTCGGCAATTGCGAAGGTTTCCTCCACGTCGTGCGACACCAGCACGCTGCTCACGCCAAGCGCCTGGTTCAGGTCGCGGATCAGGCGCGAGGCCATGCCCATCGAGATCGGGTCGAGACCGGCGAACGGCTCGTCGTACATGATCAGGTCCGGGTCGAGTGCGATGGCCCGCGCCAGCGCCACGCGGCGCGCCATGCCGCCCGAAACCTGCGAGGGCATCAGGTCGCGCGCACCGCGCAGCCCCACGGCGTTGAGCTTCATCAGCACCATGTCGCGAATCATCGCTTCACTGAGTTGGGTGTGTTCACGCAGCGGAAACGCCACGTTGTCGAACACCGACAGGTCGGTGAACAGCGCGCCGAACTGGAACAGCAGCCCCATGCGGCGACGCACGGCGTAAAGGCCTTCGCGGTCGAGCGTGGCGAGGTCGACGCCGTCGAACAGCACCTGGCCCTGCATGGGGTCGATCTGCCGGCCGATCAGCCGCAGCACCGTGGTCTTGCCGCCGCCCGACGTGCCCATCAGGCCCACCACCTTGCCGCGCGGCAGGACCAGGCTCACGTCGCGCAGAACCACGGTGTCGCCATAGCCGCAAGTCACGTTGCGGAGTTCGACCAGCGGCTGGGACTGAGGAGAGGAGGACTGTGCAGGAGGGGTCATGGGCCGAGCGGGCACCCACACTCAACCAGGCGGGCTTCGCTCGATGATAGGGGATAGCACCGCGCGCCTGTGTGCGGTGGCGATCCCAGGGCGCGCAACCGAATCAGCGCGGCAAGTCGCTGCGGCCCATCAAATGTTCGTCCACCGCGCGCGCAGCCTGGCGACCCTCCCTGATCGCCCAGACCACCAGCGACTGGCCGCGACGCATGTCACCGGCTGCAAACACGTTGGCCACACTGGTTTCATAGCCACCGATGAATTCGGTGTTGGCGCTCGCGTTGCCGCGCGCGTCCTTGGTCACACCGAAGGCGTCGAGCACGTTGCCCACCGGGCTGGTGAAACCCATCGCCAGCAACACCAGGTCGGCCGGCAGGACCTGCTCGGTGCCGGGCACCTCGACCATCTTGTTGCCCTGCCACTCGACGCGCACCGACTTCAAGGCCTTGACCTTGTGCTTGTCCTTGCCCTCGCCGGCAATGAACGCCTTGGTCGCAATCGCAAACTCGCGCTCGCAGCCTTCCTCGTGGCTCGACGAGGTGCGCAGCTTGGTCGGCCAGTACGGCCACACCAGCGGCTTGTTCTCGTGCTCGGGCGGCATCGGCATCAGCTCGAACTGGGTCACGCTGGCGGCACCGTGGCGGTTGCTGGTGCCGACGCAGTCG
>JANNEI010000602.1:0-3506 GCA_031378565.1 Burkholderiales bacterium | reverse complement strand
CGGTGACCTTGATCACGGTGGTGGGCATCGTGCCCTACATCGCGCTGCAGCTGAAGGCGGTCGCCAGCGGCTACGCGCTGCTGACCACCCCGCTGGGCACGCCGCTTGCCGCGCCGGCGGGCTGGTGGCGCGACAGCACCTTCTACTTCGCGCTGGCGCTGGCCGGCTTCACGATGGTGTTCGGTGCGCGCCACCTGAGCAGCACCGAAAAGCACGAGGGCATGGTGGCCGCGATCGCGTTCGAGTCGGTCGTCAAGCTGCTGGCGTTCATGGCGGTGGGCGTCTTCGTGACCTGGGGCCTGTTCGACGGCCCGGCCGAGATTTTCGCGCGCGCACGGGCGGTGCCGGAGTTGCACAAGCTGCTCAACCTGACGCAGGGGCCGGGCCAGAAGTTCGCTTACGAACAGTGGTTTTCGTTGACGCTGCTGGCGATGTTGTCGGTGGTCTTCCTGCCGCGCCAGTTCCAGATGATGGTGGTCGAGAACGTCGATGAATCCCACCTCAAGCGCGCCGCCTGGGTGTTCCCGCTGTACCTGCTGCTGATCAACCTGTTCGTGCTGCCGATCGCGCTCGGCGGCCTGCTGCATTTCGGGCCGGGCGCGATGGACGCCGACAGCTTCGTGCTGTCGCTGCCGCTGTCGCAGGGGCAGAACGCGCTCGCCTTGCTGGTGTTCATCGGCGGGCTGTCGGCGGCCACTGGCATGGTGATCGTCGAGGCGACCGCCGTCTCGACGATGGTCTGCAACGACCTGGTGATGCCTGCGCTGTTGCGATCCGTGTTGCGCACGCGGCGATTCGGAGCAGGCGCTGGCGGCGACCTGAGCCGCCTGCTGCTGGCGATCCGGCGCGCCGCCATCGTCGCGATCCTGCTGCTCGGCTACGCCTACTTCGCGATTGCCGGCGAGGCCTACGCGCTGGTCAGCATCGGCCTGATCAGCTTTGCCGCGGTGGCGCAGTTTGCGCCCGCAATGCTGGCCGGCCTGTACTGGAAGGGCGGCACCCGCAACGGCGCGTTGGCCGGCCTGCTGCTGGGTTTCGCGTTGTGGGCGTGGACGCTGATGCTGCCGTCGGTGGCGAAGTCGGGCTGGCTGAGCGCCGGCTATTTGCGCGACGGACCTTGGGGCATCACGCTGCTCAGGCCCGAGCAGTTGCTGGGGCTGGGCGGGCTGGACAACCTGACCCACGCGCTGTTCTGGAGCCTGCTCGGGAATGTCGGCGCTTTCGTCGCGGTCTCGCTGTGGCGGCCGCCGTCGGCGCGTGAAGCCAGCCAGGCGCTGCTGTTCGTCGACGTGTTTCAAGCCACCGGCACCAGCGGCGCAGGCGCGCTCGCCGGCCCGGTGTTCTGGCGCGGCCGCGCCCAGGTGCGCGAGCTGCTGCCGCTGGTCAGCCGCTTCCTCGGCGCCGCCCGCGCCGCCGCGCTGTTCGCGGACCACGCGCGCGCTCGCGGGGTGGCGAGCGTCGAGCAGATCCCGGCCGATGCGCAGCTGGTGCAGTTCGTCGAGACGCAGCTGGCCGGTGCCATCGGCAGCGCGTCGGCGCGCAGCGTGGTGGCCAGCGCGGTGGAAGAAGAAGCGCTGGGCCTGGACGACGTGATGCGCATCCTCGACGAGGCTTCGCAACTGCGCGCCTACTCGCACCAGCTCGAAGAAAAATCCCGCTCGCTGGAGCAGGCCACCGACGAACTGCGAGCCGCCAACGAGCAACTGAAAAGCCTCGACCGCCTGAAGGACGATTTCATGTCGTCGGTGACGCACGAATTGCGCACGCCGTTGACGTCGATCCGCGCGCTGTCGGAAATGATGGCCGACGACCCCGACATGGCACAGCCGCAGCGCCAGCAGTTCCTGCACATCATCACCAGCGAAACCGAGCGCCTGGGCCGGCTCGTCAACCAGGTGCTGGACATGGCCAAGATCGAAGCCGGCCAGGCGCAGTGGCACCTCGCCGAGGTCGATCTGCGCGAACTGTTGCAGCGCGCCGTGCAGACCACCGCCGAGATGTTTCGCGAACGCGGCGCGACGGTCACGCTGGCCATACCCGACAGCGTGCCGCTGCTGCGCGTCGATGCCGACCGCTTGACGCAGGTGCTGCTGAACCTGCTGTCGAATGCGGCCAAGTTCCTGCCGCCGCAAAAGGGGCGGGTGGAGGTGCGGTTGCGCGCGGTGGAGGGCGGGCTGCGGGTCGAAGTGCAGGACAACGGCAGCGGCGTGGCCGCGGCGCAGCAGTCCCTGATCTTCGAGAAGTTCCGCCAGGGCGGCGACGCGGCAAACCGGCCGCAGGGCACCGGCCTGGGCCTGCCGATCAGCCGCCAGATCGTCGAGCATTTCGGTGGCAGGTTGTGGCTGGAGCCGGTGCCCGAACCGGGCGCATGCTTTGCGTTCGAGTTGCCGTGGGCCACACCGGGAGAGACTGCATGAGCCACAAGATATTGATCGCCGACGACGAGCCGAACATCGTGGTTTCGCTCGAGTACCTGATGCAGCGCCAGGGCTACACGGTCAGCGTGGCGCGCGATGGTGAAGAGGCCATCGCAGCGATCCTGCGTGATCGCCCTGCGCTGGTGCTGCTCGACGTGATGATGCCGAAAAAGTCGGGCCACGAGGTCTGCCAGGAGGTGCGTGCGAACGACGCCGTTCGCGACACCTTGATCCTGATGCTGACGGCCAAGGGCCGCGAGACCGATATCGCCAAGGGCCTCGGCCTGGGTGCCGACGCCTACATGACGAAACCGTTCTCGACCCGCGAACTGGTGGCCAAGGTGCGCCAGCTTTTGGAGGGCCGCACTTGAAGGCAGCGCAGCGCCTGCCGCTGCTGATCGCGGCGTTGGCAGTGGCCCTGGTGCTGCTCGCCGGTGCCAGCGTGGCTGCGGTCTGGGCCACACTGGACGCGGCTGAGCGCGACAGCGCGGCGTCCGTGCTCGCACCCAGGGCGATGCTGGTGGTGATGGTTTGGCTGGCGGTGTTCGGCCTGGCGGCGTGGGGCCTGAGTCGATGGTTCAGCCGCTTCGTCGAGGCACCGATGCAGCTGCACGAGCAGGCCCAGGTGCTACTGGCCGACGGCGCGTCGCGCGAGCTGCAGGCGCAAGGCAGCACGGCCAACCGTGGCCTCGGCCACACCTTCAACGCGCTGGTGCAGCAGCGCACGCAGTTGCAGCAGGATGTGGCGCAGCAGATCGCGCAGGCCAGCCGCAGCATCGAACAAGAGCGCAGCCAGCTGTCGGCGCTGATGGCCGAGTTGACGCAAAGCGTGCTGGTGTGCAACCTCGACGGCCGCGTCCTGCTCTACAACAGCCGCGCCCGGGCACTGTTCAAGAGCTGGTCGAGCACGCCGCTGACCGCCGGTGGAGCCGAGCTGATCAGCCTCGGCCGTTCGGTCTACGCGGTGTTTGATCGCCAACTGGTGGTGCATTCGCTGGCAACCATCCAGCATCGCCTGCAGGCCGGTGTGGCCGATGCGTCGGCGCAGTTCGTCACCAGCACGCCGAGCGGCCAATTGCTGCGGGTGCA
>JANNEI010000320.1:0-5036 GCA_031378565.1 Burkholderiales bacterium | reverse complement strand
CTGCTTGCACCGAAGGTCGCGTTCAAGTCTTCCACGAAGCCATTGGCGCCCGTTGCGGTGTTGCGGATGATGAGATCGCGACTGACCGTCTGGCCCACCTGCACCGTGCCGAAGTTCAGCGCCGCCGACTGGATTGCGCCTGCGGCTGCCTGGTAGACGTTGCCATTCACGGTGACCGACTGGCTGCCGGCGCTCGCAAGCCCCAAGCCATTGCTGACGCCGTTGACAGCGCCGCTGGTCTGGTAGTCGAGGATGACGTTGCCGGTCTTGGCACCCGCAGTGGCTGTGTTGACACCGACCGTGATCGCGCCGCTGCCGGTGTTGCTGGTGCCGGCCAGACGCCCCAGGATGCTGCCGCTGCCCATCGCCGCGCCGCTGAAGCTGCCGACGCTGGCGTTCAGGTCTTCGCTGAAGCTGCCAGCGGCCGCCGTGTTCGCCACTGCGAGCACGGCGGAGTTGCCGCCGCCGATGCGCTGGTTCGCGATCTGCACCGGTGACGTGGCGTTGCCCACCGCCGCGTTGTAAGCCGCCGCACCGCCGGACAGCACGATGTTCAACTTCTGGTCCGCGATGTTGCTGAAGTTGCTGCGCAGGTTCAACACCTGGCCGCTCAGTGGTGCCAGAGCGCCGGCATTGGCGGCCGTGAACGTGACCCCCAGGTTGCCGGTGTTGCTGCCCGGTGCGCCGGTGTTGTAGTTGCTGGCGGTGACGCCAGCGCCGCTCAAGCGGGCGTCGGTGAGGTTGGCGCCATTGACGCTGGTCTGGATCGCGCCGCGCAGCGACGGGCCGGTGCTGCCGGTGTTTGCGATCTGGATGTCGAAGGTCGTCGCGCCGACGCGCACATTGCCGAGCGTCAGCGTCGCGTTGGCGGTGTTGCCGTTGCTCACTGCGCTGCCGGTGATGGCCTGCGCGGCGTTGCCACCCGCGACGATCAGGCCGGTGCCGTTGACACCCGCGCGCCGGTTGAAGCTGTTGCCGGTGCCCGCACCGGTGTTGGTGTAGTCGTTGCCGATGGTCAGGTTCTGCGTGCCGATGTTGAGCACCGAACCGGCCGCGCCCATCACCAGCCTGCCCTGGCTGTTGGCCACGTTGGACAGGTTCATCACGCCGGTCGAGTCGACCTGCAAGGTGCCGGTGCCTGAGACCGGAACCCCGACGGTGATCGTGCCCGCGGCAGCGCGAACAGTGCCGTGGTTGGTCAGCGCGGACTCGGTGAAGGTGATGGTGCCGCCCGCCACGTCGGCAGTGACCAGGCCGTTGTTGACGAGTGTCTGCGTGCCGCCGATGTTGAGTTGGCCGCCGATGGAGCCGGTGTGGCCGCGGACGGTGGTGCCCGAGCCGAGGGTGGTGGTGCCGTTGCCGTCCAGGTCGAGCCGGTTGCCTGCGGCGCTGCCGAAGGCGATGGTGCCGGCACCGCTGAGCGTGCCATCACCCTCGAAGCTCAGGATGCCGGCGTTGTTCAGGTTGATGGTGCCGTTCAGCACCAGCCCGCCGACGCTGACGCGCTCGCGGCTGTTGGCCACGCTGGCCATGTCCAGGTTGCCGTTCAGCGTCACACCGGTCAGGAAGTTGACGCCGCTGTTGTTCGGACGGAAGTTGCCGCTGCCGGTGGTGTTGACGATGCCCGAGATGGTCACCCCGCTTTGCAGCACCTCGCTGCCTGCACCGGCGACGATCTGCCCGGTCGCGCCGCCGTTCACGTTGCTGGCCAGCACCAGCCTGGCACCGTTCTTGGCTTCGAGCGTGCCGTTGTTGGTGACCACCGATTCGGTGATCGTGATGGTGCCGCCGGCCACGTCGGCGGAGATCTTGCCGTTGTTGACCAGGGTCTGCGTGCCGCCGATGTTGAGTTGGTTGCCGATGCTGCCGTTCTCGCCGCGCACCGTCACGCTGGAGGCAATGGTGGTGGTGCCGTTGCCGTCCAGGTCCAAGCGGTTGCCGCTGATGCCGCCGAACGCGATCGACCCGGTGCCACCCAACGTGCCATCGCCTTCGAAGCTCAGGATGCCTGCGTTGTTCAGGTTGACCGTGCCATTCAAGGTCATGCCGTTGACGACGCGCTCGCGGCTGTTCGCTGTGGTCGCCATGTCGAGCGTGCCGCCCAAGGTCACGGCGTCGAGAAAGTTCGAGGAACTGGTGGTGGCGCGGAACACCCCGCCGTTGGCGGTGTTGATCGTGCCGCCGCTCACGCGGCTGCCCGACTGCAGCACCACCCCGTTGTCTGCAAGGATGACCCCGGTGCCCGAGTTGGCGACGTTGCTGGCCAGCGCCAACGTGCCGCCGTTGCGCGCTTCGAGGACGTTGCTGTTGGTGACCGCCGATTCGGTGATCGTGATGGTGCCGCCGGCCATGTCGGCCGAGATCTTGCCGTTGTTGGCCAGCACCTGCGTGCCGCCGATGTTGAGTTGATTGCCGATGCTGCCGCTGTGGCCGCGGATCGTGATGCCCGCGCCGATCAGTGTCGTGCCGTTGCCATCGAGGTCGAGCCGGTTGCCGTTGCCGCTGCCGAAGACCACGCTGCCGGTGCCGCCCAGCGCTCCGTCGCTCTCGAAACTGAGGATGGCGGCCTTGTCGATGTTGATCGTGCCCGCGAGGCCACCCAGGGTCAACCCGCCACCGGCGATCCGCTGACGGCTGTTGGCGTTGGTTGCCATGTCGAGCGTGCCGTTCAGGGTCACACCCGACAAGAAGCTGGCGCTGCTGCCGAACGCCACCAACGCGCCGCTGCCGGTGGAGTTGATGGTGCCGCCGGTGATGGCGCTGCCGAACTGGTTGACAACGCTGCCGTTGGCGATGTTGATCGCGCCGCCGGTGTTGTTGATGTTGTGTCCGGCTTGAACCTGGAGTGCCGCTGTCACACCGCTGCCGACGTTGATGGAGCCGGTGTTGGTGGTGCTGCCGCTGGCTTGCAGCGTGAACAGCGAGGCATCGATGTTGATGCTGCCGAAGTTGCTGAGGCCGAAGATCGACTGCGCGTTGTTGACCGTGACCGTCTTGCCGGCACCGATCAACGCGCTGTCCGAGCCGGGCCCGGTGGGCACGATGCCGCACGACCATGCGGCCGGGTTGTTCCAGTTGCCGACGGCAGGATTCCAGGTGCAACTTGCTCCCATCGCCTGCTCCATCGGCCCGACGCCGACAACGAGCACGGCGGCGATGGCCAGTGCGGTTTTCTGAAAAGGCTTGCGGTGGGTGGACATGTACGGGCTCCCGGCGTGCGATGGGCGTGACTGAAAGACGAATCAACGGAGAAGAGGGCGACTGTTGCGCGACGAACGCGTCCCGATCACCACACTTTCAGTATCCGGTCAGCCGTTAGCCAATCGTTAGATTCACGCCGTTCTGTCCCGCCGACCACCCCCGGATTCAGGGGGTTCGAGGGTTTGCACGCAGGGGCCACGGCGCGGCCAGGATCGGCCGCTGCGGCTGCTCGTTTTGCGGAGCGCCTCGGCTGCGGGGCACTGGCAGCAGAGCGCGCTCAGCCGCGGGTGTTCGCGTAGCGCTCGATCGTCAGCCCGGCCATGTCGATGCCTGGTTTGCGCCCCGAGATCAGGTCGGCCATCACGCGGCCGGTGCCCGCCGCCATGGTCCAGCCCAGCGTGCCGTGGCCGGTGGCGAGGTACAGGTTGCGCAACGACGTGGCACCCAGCACCGGCGTGCCGTCGGGCGTCATCGGCCGCAGGCCGCACCAGAACTCGGCGCGCGACACGTCGCCGCCGCTAGGGAACAGGTCGGTCACCACGTGTTCCAGGGTGCGCCTGCGCGCCTCGTGCAGGCGCAGGTCGTAGCCCGCCAGTTCGGCGGTGCCGCCGACGCGGATGCGCTCGCCCAGGCGCGTCACGGCCACCTTGTGCGTCTCGTCCATCACGGTCGACTCGGGCGCGCTGCGCGGGTCGGTGATCGGCACGGTGATCGAGTAGCCCTTGACCGGGTAGACCGGAATGCGGACGCCCACCGGCGTCAGTACCAGCGGCGAGTGGCTGCCCAGCGCGACCAGGTACGCGTCGGCGCGCAGCACGCCGGCATCGGTCACCACACCGCTGATCTGCCCGCCGTCGCTTTGCAGCTTGCGGATGGTGGTGCCGTGGCGAAACATCACGCCGCGCTGCGCCGCCAGCGCGGCCAGGTTCTGCGTGAACTTGAAGCAGTCGCCGGTCTCGTCGCCGGGCAGCAGCAGGCCGCCGAGAAACTTGTCCTGCACCTGGGCCAGGGCGGGCTCATGGCGAATGCAGCCGGCGCGGTCCAACAGCTCGTAGCCGACGCCAGTGCGTTGCAGCACGGTGATGTCGGCGGCGCTGGCGTCGAGCTGCTTCTGTGTGCGAAACAGTTGCAGCGTGCCCTGCATTCTCTCGTCGTAGTGCAGGCCGGTGTCGGCGCGCAACTCGCGCAGGCAGTCGCGGCTGTATTCGGCCAGCCGCACCATGCGACCCTTGTTCAGCTCGTAGCGCGCCATCGTGCAGTTGCGCAGCATGGCCACGGCCCAGCGGATCAGGTTCAGGTCGAGGTGCGGGCGGATCACCAGCGGGCGGTGCTGCATCAGCAACCACTTGATCGCCTTCAGCGGCACGCCCGGCCCGGCCCAGGGCGCGGAGTACCCCGGCGACACCTCGCCCGCGTTGGCGAAACTGGTTTCCAGGCCGGCGGCGGGTTGCCTGTCGACGACAGTCACTTCGTGCCCCGCCAATGCCAGCTGGTAAGCCGAGGTGACGCCGATGACGCCGCTGCCCAGAACGATGACTTTCATGCACAAGCTCCGCGTTGCCGATCAAGCTTAACCCGCAGCTTGTCGCCAATAATCCAGCGGTATGGGCGATCGGCGGCGATTTGCTCTATTTCCAAGCACGCGTCTGCGCAGCTGTTTCAATTCGGGTCGGCGGGGCCGACCCTCTTGTTGGGCGGTGCGCAGCGGCGGGATGATGCGGTTCCCCATCCACCCACGGAGCCTCACCATGGTTCACATCCTCGCCCGCATCACCGTCAAACCCGAATCCGCCGACGCGGCACGCGACATCCTGAAGAAGCTGGTGGAGCAGTCG
>JANNEI010000313.1:0-5080 GCA_031378565.1 Burkholderiales bacterium | reverse complement strand
ATCGACCGCGACACCAGTCGGGCCCGAGAACCGAGCCGCGTTGCCCGTGCCATCGGCGCTGCCACGGCTGCCCGCCAAACCGGCCAGCGTGCTGACGATACCGGCGGGCGTGATCTTGCGGATCGTGTGGTTGCTCGTGTCGCCGACATAGACGTTGCCCGCGGCATCGACCGCGACCCCGATCGGGATGTTGAAGCGAGCCAACGAGCCCGCGCCGTCGGTGCTGCCAAGGAAGCTCGGCAAGCCGGCCAGCGTCGTGACGACACCGGCAGGCGTGATCTTTCGGATCGTGTGGTTGCCCGTGTCGCCGACATAGAGGTTGCCTGCGGCGTCGACCGCGACGCCTTGCGGACCGCTGAAGCGCGCCGCGCTTCCGGTGCCATCGATGCTGCCGGAGCTGCCGTCCAGACCGGCCAGCGTGCTGACGATGCCGGCCGGCGTGATCTTGCGGATCGTGTTGTTGGCGGTGTCGCCGACATAGACATTGCCCGCAGCGTCGACCGCGACACCGGACGGGCGATCCAACGGTGCCGATGGCGCCGCTGCCGTCACCGTCAATATCGCCGCGTTGCTGTTCACACTGCCCGAGCCATTGGTGAACACCGCGCGCAAGCGCTTGCCGCTGTCGGCCAGCACGCTCGCCGGTGTGGTGTAACCCGGGCTTGTCGCAGCAGTGATGTTGGCCCAGGTCACGCCCCCATCGGTGCTCTGTTGCCACTGCACCGTCGGCGAGGGCGTGCCGCTGGCGGCGGCCGTGAAGGTCGCGGGGCTCGGTGCCACCACGGTCACGCTGGCCGGCTGCAGCGTGATGCTCGGTGCCACTGCCGCGGCGTTGACCGTCAGCGTGGCGCCGTTGCTGGTGGCATCGGGGTTCACGCCGTTGCTGGCGACGGCGCTGAAGACCGCGCCACTGCAGCCGATGGGCACGGCCGTGAGCGTCAGCGCGGCGCTGCCGGCACCGGCCACGGTGGCACCCGCGCACACGCCGCTGGCCTGTGCGCCGTCGGCGAGGTTGACGCCGTTGATGCGCCAATGCAGCGCCGGTGCCGGCGTGCCGGTGGCGACGACGGTGAAGGTCGCCGCCGCGCCGGCAACGATGGCCTGCGCGCTCGGCTGGGTGGTGAACATGGGCGCGATCGGCGCCATGTTCACGGTCAGCAGCGCCGCGTTGCTGGTGACGCTGCCGGCGTTGTTGCTGACGCGGACACGGTAGCGCTGCCCGCTCTGCCCCGCGGTGGTGTTGGTCACTGCCAGGCTCGGCGCATCGGGGCCGCCGGCCACCAGGCTGAAGGTCACGCCGCCATCGCTGCTCGACTGCCACTCGTACGTCGGCGTGGTGCCGGTGGCGGTGACGCTGAAGGTGGCGGTGGCGGGCTCGGTCACGGCCTGATCGGCGGGTTGGGTGATGACGACCGGAACGCTTTCCGGCGGCGGCGCGTCGTCGCTGCCGCCGCAGCCAGCGAGCGCGAGGAACAGGAGCGCCACGAGGGCGGATCGGAAGGACGTCATGAAGTGCTCCTGGGTGTTCAGCGGATGCCGTGCGGCAGCGCTCTCGTGTCCAGACCCGCGAGGTAGCGGATCAGTTCGGCCATCGACTCGAAGTGCAACGAGTCGCCTGGCGCGGTGCCTCGCAACTCGGCGCGCCAGATCGGCCGCAAGCCCTCGGGCTGCGGCGTCAGGGCGACGTGCAGCTCGAAGTGCAGGGCTTGGGGTGTTGGCGGGCCGGCTTCCATCGCGATGTCGTGTGCTTTGACATCACGATAGGCAGGCAGCGTTGAAAGAGCGTTGAAACGCTCCGGAAGACGACTTAAGCGGCGCGCGCGAACCCGTCTAGCGCGCGTTCGAGTTGCGGCACGAAGACCGGCGGAACCCGCCCCGCTTCGAGCAGCCTGCGGGCGTGCGCTTCGGCGGCGACGTTCGATGCACCCTCGTCCGACGACAGCGCAAGGCGCTCGACGAGCCACATCACGAGCTGGTCGACGGCAACTTCGGCGTTCATGTCGACGGCATGCAGACGCCGCGATGCCGCCGCGGTGTCGCCGAGCCTTCGTTCTGCGGCCGAGCCGACCCAGGCGCAGGCGAAGCGATCTTCGAGGCTGTGCACGTCGGCGGCCCCGGGCAACCCGGCCAGCGCACTGGCAGCGTCGCCCGTGAGGAGCGCCAGCCAGCTTCTCTTCCAGGCGTGTCGCGCGCCGTAGATGTTGCCTTCGCCGTTCGCCGTCAGCGCGTCGCACAGGGGTTGCGCCTCGGCGAGCAGGGCGCGCGCGCGGTCCAGGTCGCCATCGAGGATGAACACATCAAAAACCTGCCCCAGCGTGCCGATGCGATCGAGCGGGCCCATCGAGCCGGCATCGACCGCCAGCAGGCGCTCGGCAGCGGCACGCGCCTCGGGCACTTCGCCGCGCAGGAAATGGAGGCAGTAGCGCGCGTCGCAAAAGGCCCGCTCAGCGCGCCGGTGCTCGAACGACGGGGCCAGCGACTCGCCCTCGTCGAGCAGCGCGATCGCCGCCGTGGTTTCGCCAGCGTCGGCCAGCAGCTTGACGAGATTGAGGATCGCGCCGCGGTGCGCCGGCACGTCGCCGCAGCGAGCGGCGATGCAGCGCGCCCGCTCGATCACGGCGATCGCCTGGGCGCGCTCGCCGGTGTGCGTGTGGACGACGCCCAGCAGCGTCAACGCGACGGCCAGGCCGCTCGGCGCATCGATGGATTCGTGCAACGCCACGGCCCGATGCGCGATCGGCCGGGCACCTTCCATGTCGCCGCGCCGCAGCGCAAAACGGGTCAGCTCGAGCAGCAGGGCAGCGAGCTGGCCCCGGCTCGCCGGCTGCCGCTCGAGCAGCTCGGCGGCTTCGCTGTACAGGCGCAGCCCCTCGTTGTGCCGGCCCTTGATGAGCAGAGCCGAGCCGCGTGCCGCCAACGCATGCGCGCGCTGCGACGGCACCGCATCGGCCAGGTCTGGCTGCAGAGAATCGAGCAGCGCGAGCGACTCGTCGACCCGGTCGGTCTTGCACAGATGGTCGGCACGGGCCAGCAGCCCATGCAGGACTTCGGCAGCGCCCTCGATGGGGTCGCCGCGAGCCGACTCGATCGCGGCCGCGAAAGCCGCATCGGCGGCGGCGCGCTGGGTGTGCCTGATGTGGATTTGCGCGATCGCCCGGTGAATGCGCGAAGCCGCCGCGCCGGAGGCACCGCTGGCCAACGCCTGCCCGTACTGCGAGAGGGCATCGGCCAGCGCATGCAGCCGCAGCGCCGACTCGGCCGCCGCCACGCGCCAGGGCACGGCATTCAGCGGGCGTTCGGCCGACTCCCAATGCCCAGCGATCAGCGCTGGCGCCGCCCCCATTCCCTCGAACTGCGCCGCCAGCCGCTCGTGCAGCAGCCGGCACCGGGCGGCCGAGAGGCCCTGGGCCAGCGACTGGCGCACCAGGTCGTGCGCGAAGCGCCAGCGGCTCTGGCCCTCGCTGACAAGCTGCGCTGCCTGAGCGTGCTCGAGCGCGCTGACGACCCCCTCTTCGTCGACGCCGGACGCGCCGGCAAGCACGCGCGAGTCGATGCCGCCGCTGCACAGGCTCGCGATCTCGAGCAGCCGCTGCACCGGCACGCCGAGGGCGCGCACCCGTGCCAGCACGGCGGCGCGAACGCTCGGCGGCACCGGCAGCTCGGCGTAGTCTTCGGTGTGCTCGTCGAACGGCGTGCTCCAGCCGCCCTCGCCGGCCACCAGCAAGCCCTGCTCGAACAGGTGGCGCAGCGTTTCGAGCAAGAAGAACGGGTTGCCATCGGTGGCGTCGTGCAGGCGCTGCGAAAAGAGCGCGCCGCCGGGCGAACCCGACAGCGCATGCGTCAGGGCGAGTACCTCCGCGCTGCCCAGGCCCTCCAGCGCCACCGCGATGCCGCGGCCGCTGTCGATGTCGGCGCGCTGCCGCGCCAGCGCCGCCACCGGCAACTGCGCACTGCGGTAGCTGATGATCCAGGCCACGTTGCCTGCGGCCGCAGGCGCGGTGTCGTCGAGGCGGGACCACAGCTCGACGCTCGCCGAGTCCCCCCACTGCCAGTCGTCGAGCACGAGCGCGCTGAAGTTGTCGTGCATCAGCAGCCGCCAGGCTTGAACCGCAGCCGCCAGCAGGCGCTGCCGGGCTTCGTCGGTCGCCAATGCTTGCGGCGGCTCGCCCAGCTCGGGCATCAGTTGGGAGAGATCGCGCCGGACCCAGCCTGGCAGCGTGAGATCGGGTGCCGACTCGCGCAGCGCGCGCAGCAGACGCACGACCGACGAATACGGCAGCTCGGCGTCCTGCGGCTCACAGGCCACACGCAGCCAGGGCCCGCGGCCGGCGGCCAGCTCGCACGACAAGCGGGTCTTGCCCGTGCCGGCGGGGCCATGCAAGTAGACACGCTGGCCGCGCGACCAGGCGGCTTCGATCTGTTGCTGCACCGCTGGGCGTGGCACAAACGGCACCAGCGCAGGCAGCCCGATCGGGGCAGCGGCGGTGGCGGTGGCGGTCGCGGTGGCGGTGGAGGGCGATGCCTGCGACACGGCTGCTGGCCCGAGCCGGCGGCGCAGGTCGAGTGCCAGCGTGCGGGCGGGCAGCGACGGTGCGACATCGAGCTCTTCGCGCAGCGCGTCGACGTAGCGCTGATAGTCCTGCAA
This sequence comes from Burkholderiales bacterium, assembly GCA_031378565.1. Lineage (GTDB taxonomy): Bacteria > Pseudomonadota > Gammaproteobacteria > Burkholderiales > Burkholderiaceae_C > JANYJJ01. Next base: position 435 of record JANNEI010000313.1, on the reverse strand, counting down.
GGCACCCACCGGGTCACCCAGCTCGGCGCGCAGGCGAATCACCTGCAGTGCCGCCGACTCGTCGCAGGCGTCGGCGGCCCAGCACTGCGCGTGCAGGGCCAGTGCCCGGGGGAGGTCACCGCGCTGCTCGCTGGCACTCGCCTCAGTGGCCACCATGTGCAGCCGATGCTGCGCGAGTTGTTCGCGCCAGCGCGCCAGCCACGCGTCGAGCTCCGGGCTGCCCACGCCGTCCAGCCCGTCGAACGCCGGGCCTTGCGAAGCCGGCAAGATGCCTTCGCGCAGCAGTTGCAACGCGTCGACGCCGAGCGCCGGGTCGACGGCGAGGGTGCCGTCGGCCGCTTCGGCAAATGACACACCGAGTTCGCGCAGGCGAAACAGCTCTCGTCGCAGGTTGCGCCGGGCACCGGCCGCATCGACGTCGGGCCAGAGCAGTCC
>JANNEI010000272.1:0-9305 GCA_031378565.1 Burkholderiales bacterium | reverse complement strand
CCGCCGGCCTCCGGCAGCAGCTCGCGCACTCCAGCGAAATTCATGCGCCGCACTTGCAGCATCGCTTCATCGAAGCCCAGCGCACGCAGCCGCGCTTCGGTGCGCGGCAGCTCCAGCGGGTCGACATCGACCGCGAACAGCCGCCCGCCGGGCGCGATCGGCGGCAACAGTTCCTGGGCGTGGCCGCCGAAGCCGAGCGTGGCGTCCAGCCCCACGTCGCCGGGTTGCGGCTTCAGGACATCGAGGATCTCGGCCACGCAGATCGGCCGGTGCATGCCGGCCGGCGTCTGCCCGCGCTGCATCACCTTGTGCACCTCGTCGGCATGCGCGGCGGGGTTCAGTTCCTTGTACTTTTCTTCGAAACGCTTCGGGTGCGTGCCCTGGTAGCGCACGCGGCGCTGGTGGGGTGGGGTCGCCTCGGTCATGCCGGGATTGTCCGCTGCCGGAATCGCCGAAACCGCAGTGCCGAAACCGCAGTGCCGACGCCGCATCAATCCGGCTTGATGCGCGCCCGTGCGATCACCGGCTGCCAGCGCTTTTGTTCCTGCGCGATGAAGCTTGCGAACTCAGCCGGCGTGCTGCCGATGGCGATGGCCGCGTCGGCGCTCAGCCGCTCCAGCGCCGTCGGTTCCTTGACCGCGCGCGCGGTAGCGGCGGCGAGCTTGTCGGCCGCCGCCTGGGGCAGGCTGCTCGGTGCCAGCAGCCCGTACCACTGCGTCATCTCGAAGCCGGGGTAACCCTGTTCGGCCACGGTCGCCACGTCGGGCAACTGCGCAATGCGCTGGGTCGAGCCGGTGGCGATGCAGCGCAACTTGCCGGCCTTGATGAACTGCAATATGGCCGGCGCGCCGACCGACGCGGCGTCCAGCCGGCCCGCCAGCAGGTCGGTCAGTTGCGGCCCGGTGCCGCGGTACGGCACGTGCAGCATGAAGGTCTCGCTGGCCATCTTCAGGTATTCCATTGCCAGGTGACCGGCGCTGCCGTTGCCGGCCGACCCGTAGTTGAGACGGCCCGGCTTGCTCTTGGCCAGCGCGATGAATTCACGCAGGTTGCGCGCCGGCAGGTCCGGGTGCACCACGTACAGGCTGGGCACCTTCGCCAGCAGCGAAATCGGCCTGAAGTCGCGCGCCGGGTCGTAGGGCAACTTGTCGAAGATGTAGGGGTTCACCGCCAGCGTGCCGATGTGGCCGAGGATGACCGTGTGCTGGTCGTCGGAGCGCGCCACCTCGGCCATCGCCACGTTGCCGGCACCGCCGGGCTTGTTGTCGACGAACACGCTCTGGCCGAGCAGCCTGGCCATCTCCACGGCGGTCGAGCGGGCAACGATTTCGGAGCTGCCGCCGGGCGCGAACGGCACCACGAAACGGATCGGCTTGCTGGGCCAGGCCTGGGCGACAGCCGATGGCGAAAACCACCCTGCCATGCCCAGCCCGGCGGTCAGGCGCAAGGCGTCGCGGCGGCTGAAAAAAGTGCTGTTCATGGGCGAGTTCCTTCACGTCGGCGTCGCTCAAGCGTCGCATTCTGCATCAGCGGTTCGGGCGTGCCGCGATACGCAGGTGCGCTCAAAAACCCCGCTTTATCGGCCGATCGGTGAAGCGCTGCGTGCCTACCATCCGAGCACCCACATCGCAGCAACATGCCGTACCGACCTTGGCTGGACGCTGCGATGCGCCACGGTCCGCTCGCCGACATTCGCCCGTCCGGGAGTGGTTCGATCTGATTGCAACCTGCGCCGGAGCCATCGCATGTCGTCCAACATCTTCTTCCGTCGAACCCGCCACCTTGCGTTGTGGTTTGCCCTGGCCATGCTGAGCCAGGCCGTGCTGGCCCAGAGCGTGGTGCGAATCAGCGGCACCGGCAGCGGCACCGGCGGCATGCGGCTGCTGGCGCAGGCGTTCATGCAGGCCAACCCGGCCATCCGCGTCGACGTGCAACCCGCGCTCGGCAGCAGCGGCGGCATCAGCGCGTTGCTGGCCGGGCAGATCGAACTGGCGGTCAGCAACCGCCCGCCCAAACCTGCCGAGGCCGACAAGCTGGCGATGCTCAGCGTCGAATACGCACGCACGCCGTTCGTGGTGGCGGTGCACAAAGACCTCGGTGTCAGCGCGCTGACATCGGCCCAGCTCGCGGCGCTGTTCGCCGAAGGCGCGGCCACCTTCCCGAACGGCAAGCGTGCACGCCCGGTGCTGCGCCTGTCGGACGCCGGTGACACCGCGATCCTCAAATCGTTCGGCCCGGCCGTGGCCACCGCCATCGACGCTGCGAGCCAGCGCCGCGGCATGCTGAACGCCGACACCGACAGCGACGCGGCCGATCTGGTCGAGCGCACGTCCGGTGCCTTCGCCGCCAGCACGCTGGCCCTGATTGAGAGCGAGAAGCGCCCCTTGACCGGCCTGGCGATCGACGGCAAGGCACCCACCGTCGCCGCCCTGCTGGACGGCAGCTACCCGTACTTCAAATCGCTGTACGTGCTCGTCAGTGCGCAGGCCGGCGCGGACACGAAACGCTTTGCCGCGTACCTCCAATCCGCCCCAGGCCGCGCGTTGCTGCGCGCAAATGGACACGCGCCACTTTGACGCGAAGCCGGTGAACACTGCGTTGATGGCCCGAGCTGCATCGGCCACTGCGCCGGGGCTGGACGACCTGGACGCCGTCGTTCAGCAGACGATCCAGCGGCTGCGTACCGGCGCGCTGTGGCTGGCCGTCGCCGTTGCGCTGTCGCTGCCGGCGTCGCGCCTGTATTTCGGCCTTCAGGCCAAGCTGACGGCGCTGGATGTCGAGGTCGAACAGATGGCCGACGAACTGTCCCGGCGCGCCAGCTCGAGGCCGGACAGCTGGGCCTTCGAGCGCAATGCGCTGGCCGCCACGCTGGACGTCGTGGTGCGCCGTGGCAACGCCAGCGCCGCGCGGCTGACCGACCCAGCCCAGCACGATCTTGCTGGCACCGGCACGTGGGTGCCCGGTGGCTGGATGCAGCGCCAGGCCACCGTGTTCGACTCCGGAGTCCCGGTGGCCACGCTGCACTTGCAAGCCACCAGCGCCAGCCTTCTGGCCGGCGCGCTGCAGGGCGGCATGGTGGGCCTGGTGCTGGGGCTGACGGTGTGGTGGTTGATCGCCCGCGTTGCCTTGCAGTCACTGGCCCGCACCTTCTGCGGCTTGCAGAGCGCGCGGCGCGACGCCGAGACGGCGGGCAAGGCGCGCAGCACCTTTCTGGCAACGATGAGCCATGAAATCCGCACGCCGATGAACGGCGTCATCGGCATGACCAGCCTGCTGCTGGAAACCGGCCTGAACAAGACGCAGCGCCACTACGTCGACATCATCCGCGGCAGCGGCGACGCACTGCTCACCGTCATCAACGACATTCTCGAATTCAGCAAGGTCGAGTCCGGCCTGCTGCTGCTCGAGCCGCAGGCGTTCCAGCCCGAAGTGTTGGTCGAGGACGTGCTGACGCTGCTGAGCCAGAGTGCCTCGAAAAAGCAACTTGAACTTCTGTGCCAACTGGCCCCCGGCGTGCCGCCGTGGCTGGAAGCCGACGCGACCCGCCTGCGCCAGGTGATGGTGAACATCGTCGGCAACGCCATCAAGTTCACCGACGCAGGCGAGGTGCTGGTCAGCATCGACTGCCCGTCGCCGGGCCGGCTGCGCTACACCGTGCGCGACACCGGCATCGGCATGTCGGCCGAGCAGTCGCAGTCGATCTTCGACGCCTTCGTGCAGGCCGACGCGACGACGACCCGCCGCTTCGGCGGCACCGGTCTGGGCCTGGCGATCAGCCAGCGACTGGTCGCGTTGATGGGTGGCAGCATTTCGCTGATGACTCTGCCGCAGCAAGGCTCCACCTTCACCGTCGAGATCGCAGCCAGCGCCGCGGCGGCCCCCGTGACGGCACCGGCACCGATCGCGCTCGACTCGCTGATAGGCAAGCGCGCGCTGCTGGTCGACGACCACCCGACCAACCTCGAGATCGTCAGCACGCTGGCCACCGGCTGGGGCATGCGTGCGGTCGCATTGGACGACCCGCTGCGCGCGATCGAGGCCTTCGGCGACGGCAGCGGTTTCGACATCGCGGTGCTCGACTACAACATGCCGGGCATGGACGGCGCGGAGCTGGCTCGGCATCTGCGCGAGGTGCGGCCCGACATGCCGCTGCTGTTGCTGTCGTCCAGCGACGGTGCCGACGCGGCGAACCACCTGTTTGCCGCCCGCCTGAACAAGCCGGTTCGCCGCATGCAGCTGCTCGACGCGTTGTTGACCGCGCTGAGCCGGACCGGCGCAGGGGCCGACGCGCCATGCACGTTCGCAAGCAGCGGCGTGATGCCGCTGGACGACCGGATCGACGGCTTGTCGTCGGCCCGCGTTCTGGTGGTCGAGGACAACCCGGTGAACGCGGTGGTGGTGCGCACCATGCTCGAGCGGCTGGGCTATCTGAGCGAGCACGCCAGCAGCGGACTGGAGGCGGTTCAGGCGGTGCGTCGGCAGAATTACGACCTGCTGCTGATGGACATGCTGATGCCCGAAATGGACGGGCTGGAGGCGACCCGGCTGATCCGCGTCATCGCGCGCGAACATCAGCCCTACATCATCGCGTTCACCGCCAATGTGATGGCCGAAGACCGCGCCGCCTGCATGGCCGCCGGCATGAACGCCTTCATCGGCAAGCCGGTTCGCCTGACAGACCTCGAACGCTGCCTGGCGGAGTTCGCGCAGGCCACGGCGACTTGAGTTGGCTCGGCTGCCGCCGCACCTGAGTGGCCGCAAATGAAACAGGGTGCCTCGCGGCACCCTGTTCGACGCCGACAGATTCGGCGGAAGTCGTCGTCGAAAGATCAGGCGGCCTTGCGGCGGCGCACGATGTGTCCGACCGCCAGCAGACCCGCCAGCATCAGCGCGTAGGTCTCGGGCTCGGGCACGGCACCGGCGACGCGGAAGTTGTCGACGAACACGTAATCGACACCGCCGTTGACGTAGGCACCGTCCTGAACCTGCGTGAGCACTGCGTAGGTCGCGCCCGACAGGCCCGACAGACCGAAGAAGTCACCGGCGTTGCTGCCGTAGACAGCCGGGATCGAGCGCGAATCGAGCAGCGTGTTGGCAGCGTTGTAGGCTTTCAGGGTCCAGGTCGAGTCACTGGCACCGAACAGGAAGCCGAAGGCCGATGACGCGCCCGCAAAGTCGAAGCGCAGGTTCTGGAACTCGCCGCCGTGGTTGCTGATGTGCAGGCGGCCACGGGTGTTGTAGCCGCCCGCGTAGTCGCCGTCGACCGAGAAGACCTGCGAACCGTAGGTGGCGGGCAGCGCGCTGACCGAGAGGCCGGCGAAGCTTTGCGACAACCAGGTGCCGCTCGGGCCGGCTTCGAAGTCATGCAGCGTGGCACCGGTCAGCGAGGGGTCGATTTCGCTGTTGATCGATGCGGCGTGTGCAACACCGCTGGCAGCCAGCGCGATCGCAAGGGCGGAGAGACGGAAAGCGTTCATGAAAGTCCTCTGTGAAGGGAAATTTTCGGATGTCGAATTGCAGCGGGCCGCAGTTGCGACTGAAGGGCTCAGTGGTTTCAAGCCACTGTCGTCAGCGTAAACAACGGTTCCCTGTGGCCCAATCCCCGGCTTGCGGGGTCGCGCCACAGCCCTCGCATCAGGCGATTCGGCAGGGCAGCGGCCCAGGCCGGACCGGTGACGGCCCACGGTCGCCTGCATTCGAGCTCGAAAGACCTCGCAATTGCGCGAGCACCTGCTCGCAGCGATCGAGGTCAGCGAACACCTGCTGCGCCGCTTCCAACAGCACCCATGCCGCGTCGGTCGGTACCAGGCACCTGCCCTGCAGGTCGAACAAGCGCACCTCCAGCGTCTCGCTGAGCTTGCGCAGGTGACCCGACAGCGTGGGCTGCGCCATGCACAGGGCATCGGCCGCCTGTGTCGCGCTGCCCAGCCGCACAACGGTCTCGAAGGCGGCAAGCTGGGGCAGCATGCCGTGGCGCATGTAGCGTCGCCGCAGCGCAGCATTGAGTGGGGTCGACATTGCCATTCCTCTTTTCAGATGAGAAAGGCAAAGGTCTGATCCAGGCCGAACCGGCTGCCCGCGCGCCGGGGCTTCACAGCCCGTATTGACGATCACGCGGCGCACCCGGCGAACCGGGTGCGGGACTACTCCCACTTTGCAATGCGCCGAGGCTTGTCCCCCGCAGCGTGATACCAGTTTGCCACTTTGCTGCGGCAGCCATCCGATACCTGACCGTGCGCCATGGTTTCAGCCAGTTCATCGTGAATCGCGATGCATCGGGACGGCGAAGCGCTGAACAATCACTTTCAGTTCACCCGCCGCGCAAGCGTCTTGCATGCAACCCACCGATTTCCTTTCAGCCCTGCTGGCGATCATCGTGATCGATCTGGTGCTGGCCGGCGACAACGCCATCGTCATCGCGCTGGCTGCACGCGCCCTGCCGCAGCACCTGCAAAAGCGCGCCATCGTCTGGGGTGCCGTGGGTGCGATCGGCGTGCGCAGCCTGATGACGGTGATCGTGGTCTGGCTGCTCAAGGTGCCAGGCCTGCTGCTCGCCGGTGGCCTGTTGCTGATCTGGATCGCCTACCGGCTGCTGCTGCCCGACAGCGGCGAGAGCGACCCGCAACACCCTGCGGCCACCACCTTCTGGAGCGCGATGCGCACCATCGTGATCGCCGACGCGGTGATGGGCCTGGACAACGTGCTGGCCGTCGCCGGGGCCGCGCACGGCAGCTACCTGCTGGTGGTGACGGGCCTGGTCATCAGCGTGCCGATCGTCGTGTGGGGCAGCACGCTGGTGCTCAAGGTGGTCGACCGCTTCCCGGGGGTCGTCTACCTGGGTGCTGGCGTACTGGTGTGGACCGCCGTGAAGATGGTCACCGGCGAGGCGCTGATCCGGCCCTGGTTCGAGGCGTCGCCGCCGCTTGCCTGGTTGCTGTACGCGGCCATCCCGCTGGTGCTGTGGACCGGCTTCGTGAAGAACCACCGGCAGCTCGAATCGCGCATCCATGCGCGCCTGGCCGCATTCAAGCTGCAGCGGCCGCACAGCGCCAGTTCGGTGCCGGCAGCCGCGCAGTCCCGTTTCACCCGCCCCGAAGGAGAAGCCACCGTGTTGAATGTCCTCATCCCGATCGACGGATCGGCCAATGCGCTGCGGGCCGTGCGCCACGCCATCGCCGAATACCAGCGCCACCACGAACTGCAACTGCACCTGCTGAACGTGCAGCCGCGCTTGTCGCGTCACATCGGGCGCTTCGTCAGCCGCCACGACCGCGAAGGCTGGCAGCAGGACAGGGCCGATGCGGCACTGGCCGGTGCCGAGGCGCTGCTCGACCAGGCCGGCGTGCCGCACCAACGGCATTGGGTCACTGGCGACCGCGCCACCGAAATCTGCCGGGCCGCCGAACGGCTGGGTGCGCACCACATCGTGATGGGCACAGCGCGCAAGAACTCGATCACCCGCATGCTCGAAGACTCGACCACCCACCGGGTGCTCGAAAGCGCGCCGGTGCCGGTCGAGGTGGTGGTCGGGGACGAGGTCTCGAAGTGGGAGCGCTGGGGGCTGCCTGCCGGCGTGCTGGGCGCGACCGGCGGACTGCTGTTGCTGGCAGCGGATTGACGCGGCGAGACGTCAGACGATCAACATCGCCCGAAAGTCATTCACGTTGGTGAATGTCGGCCCCGGCACGACCAGGTCGCCGAGCGGCTTGAAGAAGTTGTAGGCGTCGTTGCGGTCCAGGAACTCGGGCGCTTTCAACCCAAGTGCAGCGGCGCGCGCCAGCGTGCTGGGCGTGACGATGGCACCGGCGTTGTCCTCGATGCCGTCGATGCCGTCGGTGTCGGCCGCCAGCACGTGGACGCCGGGCTCGCCCTGCAAGGCGATCGCGCAGCCGAGCAAAAATTCGGTCGCGCGGCCGCCGCGGCCGCCCTTTGAGGTGACCGTCACCGTGGTTTCGCCGCCGCTCAGGATCAGGCACGGCTTGCTGAACGGCGCGTTGCGCCGGGCCACCGCGCGGGCCAGCGCGGCGTGCACCTTGCCGACCTCGCGCGACTCGCCTTCCATCTCGTCGCTCAGGATGTGCGCCTCGATGCCCGCGCTGCGTGCCAGCGCTGCGGCGGCGTCCAGCGACTGCTGCGGCGTGGCGATCATGTGCACCGCGTGGCCTTGCAGCCGCGCGTCGCCGGGTTTGACCGATTCGAAGGCGCCGCTTTGCAGGCCGCGCAACACGGCGTCGGGAATGGCGATGGCGTAGCGCCGCAGGATGGCCAGCGCATCGGCGCAGGTGCTCGGGTCGGCCACGGTGGGGCCGCTGGCGATGACCTCGGGCGCGTCGCCGGGCACGTCCGAGATCAGCAGCGTGACAACGCGGGCCGGCGCACACAGCGCAGCCAGGCGACCGCCCTTGATGGCGGACAGGTGCTTGCGCACGCAGTTCATCTCGTCGATGGCCGCACCGCTGCGCAGCAGTGCGCGCGCGATGGCTTGCTTGTCTTCCAGCGTCACGCCGTCGAGCGGCAAGGCAAGCAGCGACGAGCCGCCGCCGGAGATCAGGCACAGCACCAGGTCGTCTGCGCTCAGGCCTTGTGCAAGTTGGGCGATGCGCTGCGCCGCCGCGAGCCCCGCCGCGTCGGGCACCGGGTGTGCGGCCTCGGCCACCTCGATGCGGCCCGGCCGCGCCTTATATGCAAGCGGCACGTGGTCGTAGCGGGTCACCACCAGACCGCTCAGCGGCGCGTCGACCGGCCACAGCGCATCGACCGCCGCCGCCATCGCGCCACCGGCCTTGCCCGCACCGAGCACCAGCGTGCGGCCACGCGGCGGAGCGGGCAGGAAGGCGGCGGTGTTGTGCGCCGGCAGCGCACGCGACACCGCGGCGTCGTACAGCGCGCGCAGGAACTCGCGCGGCTGCTGGTGCGACATTTGGCGCGGCGACAGCACCGTCACGCCGTCGGCAGCTTGTGGTCCTTGAACTGCTCGCGCAGCCGGTTCTTCAGCATCTTGCCGGTGGCCCCGAGCGGAATCGCCTCGACGAAAACCACATCGTCCGGCGTCCACCACTTGGCGATGCGGCCATCGAAAAACCCGAGCAACTCGTCGCGCGCCAGCTCGACGCCGGGCTTCTTCACCACCACCAGCAACGGCCGCTCGTCCCACTTCGGGTGGTGTGCGGCAATGCAGGCCGCCATCGCCACCTTGGGGTGCGCCATCGCGATGTTCTCCAGGTCGATGGAGCCGATCCACTCGCCCCCGGACTTGATCACGTCCTTGCTGCGGTCGGTGATGTGCATGTAGCCGTCGGCGTCGA
>JANNEI010000254.1:0-4211 GCA_031378565.1 Burkholderiales bacterium | reverse complement strand
CGCTGACACCCATGTTGAGCGTGATCTTGCTGATGCGCGGCACCTGCATGACCGATTTGTAGCCGAACTTGGTGACCAGTTCGGGCGCGATCTTGTCGCGGAAAATCGCTTGCAGGCGCGCGGTTGGCTGTTGAGCCGATGGTTGTTGTGACATATCGGAACCCCTTACGCCTTGAGCTGTTCGCCGCTCGACTTGAAGATGCGAACCTTCTTGCCGTCGTCCAACAACTTGATGCCAACGCGATCGGCCTTGCCGGTCGCCGCATTGAAGATGGCCACGTTCGACTGATGGATCGACATCGTCTTGTCGACCACGCCGCCGGTCGTTCCCTTCATGGGATTGGGCTTCACGTGCTTCTTCACCACGTTGATGCCGTCGACCATGATGCGGGCTTCGTCGACGCGCTGCGTCACCGTGCCGCGCTTGCCTTTGTCGCGGCCGGTCAAGACAATGACCTGGTCGCCTTTGCGAATCTTGTTCATGCGCTGTCTTTCAACCTGGGCTCAAAGAACTTCGGGAGCGAGCGAAACGATCTTCATGAAGCGCTCGGTGCGCAACTCACGCGTGACCGGCCCGAAGATGCGGGTGCCGATGGGTTCGAGCTTGGCGTTCAGCAGGACGGCGGCGTTGCCGTCGAACTTCACCAACGAGCCGTCCTGGCGGCGCACGCCCTTGGCGGTGCGAACCACCACGGCGCTGTAGACCTCGCCCTTCTTGACGCGACCGCGCGGTGCGGCCTCCTTGATGCTGACCTTGATGACGTCACCAATGCCGGCATACCGGCGCTTGGAGCCGCCAAGCACCTTGATGCACATGACGGATTTCGCACCGGTGTTGTCAGCGACGTCGAGCCGCGACTGCATTTGAATCATGTTCTGTGTCCCCAACTTGTACCGCTGGCCGCTCTTTGCAGAGCGGCGTCGCAGTCAGTCTTGGGCCCGTCAGTCAGTGCGCGCCGAGCGGCGTTCACTTTCTGTTTGGGCGGAACCGGCTTCTACCCGCACGAGACCGTGCGATTGAATTTCCGGTGAAGTCTTTGATTATGCACTGCATCTGACGCTCTCGTCAAATAGCCAGTCATCCGCCTGAGGGAAGCAAGGGCCGTTCAGCCAGCTTTGGCCTGCGCCAGCATCGTCTCGGCACCGCTGACCTCGAACTTGCCAGGTGCCTCGACATTCAACGACTTGACCACGCCGTCGACCACCAGCATGGAGTAGCGCTGCGAGCGAAGACCCATGCCGCGACTGTTCAGGTCCAGCGTCAACCCGGTCGCCTTGGCGAAATCAGCGCTGCCGTCGGCCATCATGCGAACCTTGCCCGTCGTGTGTTGCTCGCGTCCCCATGCGCCCATCACGAATGCGTCGTTGACGGAGACGCACCAGATCTCGTCGACGCCGGCCGCCTTCAGGTCTTCGGCGTGCTTCACGTAGCCAGGGACATGCTGCACCGAGCAGGTCGGTGTGTAGGCACCAGGCAGCGCGAAGACGGCGATCGTCTTGCCTGCCGTGGCATTTTCGATGTCAAAGCTGTTCGGTCCGATGGAGCAGCCGTTGCCTTCGACTTCGACGAATTCCTGCAGCTTGCCTGCGGGCAGCTTGTCGCCAATTTTCAGCATGATCATCTCCGGTCAGTTGAGGTCAATGAAAAACGGCCGGTCGCCAGCGTGCCAGCGATCCGACCGCAGTGCGCGGGGACTCTTGCAAGTCCCCACAGCTCGTTTCTCAGATGACGATTGCCTTCTCGACCAGCCGGGTCACGACCCAGGCCTTGGTCTTCGAGATCGGACGCGTCTCGGCGATCTCGACCACGTCGCCCATCTTGTATTCGTTGTTCTCGTCGTGCGCGTGGTATTTGCTCGAGCGCGCGACGATCTTGCCGTACAGCTCATGCTTGGTGCGGCGCTCGATCAGGACCGTGATGGTCTTGGCGCGCTTGTCGCTGACGACCTTGCCGACGAGCGTGCGCGTGTTCTTGGCCTTGGCGGCGTCGACCGGCGTCGTGGAAACGGCGATATCGCTCATTTCGTTGCTTCCTTCTTCTTCTGAGCCAGCACGGTCTTCGCACGCGCGATGTCGCGACGCGTGTTGCCCAGTTGCGTGTGGTTGCTCAGTTGTTGGGTGGCCTTCTGCATGCGCAGGCCGAAATGGGCCTTGAGCAGGTCGCCGACTTCCTTCTGGAGGCCTGCGATGTCCTTGGCGCGGAGTTCAGATGCTTTCATGGGTGTGTCTCCGGTCGGGCTCAAGCGCCCACCTGGCGTGCGACGAAGGTGGTGCGCAGCGGCAGCTTGGCCGACGCCAACCTGAACGCTTCACGGGCCAGTTCTTCGGGAACACCGTTGATTTCGTAGAGCACCTTGCCGGGCTGAATCTCAGCTACGTAGTACTCAGGGTTGCCCTTGCCGTTGCCCATGCGGACTTCGGCGGGCTTTTGCGAGATCGGCTTGTCCGGGAAGATGCGGATCCAGATGCGACCACCGCGCTTCACGTGACGTGAAATAGCCCGGCGTGCGGCTTCGATCTGGCGCGCCGTGAGGCGGCCGCGATCGATGGCCTTCAAGCCGAAGTCGCCGAACGACACTTTCGCGCCGCGCGTGGCGACGCCAGTATTGCGGCCCTTCTGTTCCTTGCGGTATTTCCTGCGTGCGGGTTGCAGCATTTTTATTCTCCTTTGGACTCGCCGGGCGTGGGCGGTGCGGCCTTGCGCACACGCTTCACCGCGGGAGTCTTGGCTGCGTCACCACCGGCATCGGCTGGCTTGGTGGAACCGGCATCGGCGACGGCAGGTGCTGCGCCCTGGCGCGGTGCGCCACGGTCGAACCCACCACCGCCCGGACGACCACCACGGCCTGTCGGCGCACCTGGCGCACCAGGGCGCGTGTTGCGACGCGGACGGCGGTCATCGTCTGCACCCGGAGGCGTGACGATGCCAGGCGCTTCGCCATTCGCCAGCCTGTCGCCGCGATAGACCCAGCACTTCACGCCGATGATCCCGTACGTCGTCTTCGCTTCGGAGAAGCCGTAGTCGATGTCGGCCTTCAGGGTGTGAAGCGGCACGCGGCCTTCGCGGTACCACTCGCAACGTGCGATCTCGATGCCGTTCAGGCGGCCCGACGACATGAGCTTGATGCCTTGGGCACCCAGACGCATCGCGTTCTGCATCGCGCGCTTCATGGCGCGGCGGAACATGATGCGTTTCTCGAGCTGCTGCGTGATGCTGTCGGCGATCAGTTGCGCATCGATTTCAGGCTTGCGCACTTCTTCGATGTTGACGGCAACGGGCACGCCCAGGCGGCGCGTCAGTTCGGCCTTGAGGTTCTCGATGTCCTCGCCCTTCTTGCCGATCACCACGCCCGGACGCGCCGAGAAAATGGTGATGCGTGCGTTCTTGGCCGGGCGCTCGATCAGGATGCGCGACACCGCCGCATTCTTCAAGCGCGCCTTCAGGAACTCGCGCACGCGCAGGTCTTCGGCCAGCATCGTCGCGAAGTTCTTGTTCGATGCGTACCAGCGCGACGCCCAGTTGCGCGTGACGGGCAGGCGGAACCCGGTTGGGTGAATCTTTTGTCCCATGGTTTTCCTTGTCAGCGGCGCACGGCCGTCCGAAGACGTTGACGCGCCCCCTCGGGGGGCGGCGAACGAAGTGAGAGTGGGGGCGTCATGTTTTCAGTTGCCGACGGTGATGTAGATGTGCGCGGTCGGCTTGCTGATGCGGTTGCCGCGGCCCTTGGCCCGGGCAGAAAAGCGCTTCAGCGTCGTGCCTTGCTCTACGAAGATCGTCTTCACGCTCAGTTCGTCGATGTCGGCACCGTCGTTGTGCTCGGCATTGGCGATCGCCGATTCGAGACACTTCTTGATGATGCCTGAGGCCTTCTTTTGGGTGAAGGTCAGGATGTTGAGCGCCTGGTCCACCTTCTTGCCGCGGATCAGGTCGGCCACGAGGCGGCCCTTGTCGGCAGACAGGCGGACACCGCGAACGATCGATTTGGTTTCCATCGTCGTCATCCTTATTTCTTGTTGGCCTTCTTGTCGGCCGGGTGGCCCTTGAAAGTGCGGGTCAGCGCAAATTCACCGAGCTTGTGGCCGACCATCTGGTCCGTCACGTACACAGGCACGTGCTGCTTGCCGTTGTGCACCGCGATCGTCACACCGATGAAATCGGGCAGGATCGTCGAGCGGCGCGACCAGGTCTTGATCGGCTTCTTGTCCTTGAT
>JANNEI010000186.1:0-5447 GCA_031378565.1 Burkholderiales bacterium | reverse complement strand
TGTTCTGCGCGCCGTCCAGAAAGCGCCAGTCCCATACCTCTTCTTGTTTCAGCGTGAAGACCTGGGTCTTGCCGGGGCGGCCCAGCAGGCGGCGTACTTGTGCCTTGTTCAGCCCGGGCATCACCTTGCTGAACGTGTCGGCCTTCAGCACCTGGCGCAGCGCGCTCATCTTGCCGTCGCTGCCGATGGTGATCATGTAGTTGCGCTGGCCTTCGGGCTGGCGCGGGTACTCGAAGGTGCGCGCACCGTTGTCTTCGGAGTAGACGGCAGCAGGCTCACCAAACTTGGCGCGCACATCGGCTTCGGTGGCCACGCCTTCTTCCAGTTCCTCGATCTTCTTGACGTCGCAACCGGCCAGCATCACGGTGACCCACGCGGCCAGCACAAGCCACCATCCGATCCGTTTGAGCACGCGCTTCTCCGGTGAAAGTCAGGGTGCCGACAGGGCCGTCCGCACGTTGGCACGGCATGCCGCCGCACACGGAAAGAAGTCCCGCGCCATCAGCCCAGCAAGCCGATCACCTGAGCCGCGAGCGCCTGCTTCTGCGCAGTCGCGGTGCCCAGCAGCGCAAAGCCCAACATCTTGCCGTCAGGGCCGATGAAGCGGGCATCGCAGCCGTCGTCCGTCGTGCTGACCTGCCAGTCACCGACCGCATTCAAGGGCGGCGGGCACACCACGGTGGGGCAGGCGGGCGTCTTCACCATCACCGGCATCGCGGGGTAAACCACTGGGGTCGGCGTGCCAGCCAGCGTGGCCGCGAGCGCACGCGCCTGCTGCATCAGCGGCATCACGTAGGGCAGGTTGTGGCCTTCGACCTCGGCACAATCGCCCACCGCGAACACATGCGCGGCCGACGTGGCCAGAAGGCGGTTGGTGACGATGCCGCGATTCACCACGATGCCGGCCGCATGCGCCATTGCGGTTCGCGGGCGCAGGCCGATGGCCGACAGCACCAGGTCGACCGTCAGGCGGCCGCCGTCGCTCAAGCTCAGGTCGAGCCGACCATCGGCGTGACGGCGAACCGCGCTTGCAGACACGCCGAACCGAAACTGCACTCCTGCGGCTTCAAGCCTCTCGCGCAGGCGCGCGCTCGCGGCCTCTGGCAACAAGCGCGACAACGGCCGGTCGGCCAGGTCGATCACGGTGGCGGTGATGCCGCGGTGCAGCAGGTCGTTGGCGAACTCGCAGCCGATCAGGCCACCGCCCAGGATCGCCACGGTCGTGACGCCGGCCAGCTGGTCGGCAAAGCGCGCGTAGTCGTCCAGGTCGTTGACCGACAGCACGGCATCGGCGGCGTCGCCTTCGAGGGCGATGCGAATGGCGTCGGCCCCAAGGGCCAGCACCAGATCGCGGTAGGCCAGCGATTCGCCGCTTTCCAGTTCGATGCTTCGGGCCGCGGTGTCGAGGTGCTTCACGTGCACGTTGGAGCGGACGCTGGCATTGATCTCGGCCGCCATCTTTTCGGCCGGCTTCATCAGCAGGGCCGCGGCCGTCTTGTTGCCGGCCAGCGCGTTGGACAGCATCGGCTTCGAATAAAAACCCGCATGGTCGCGGCTCAGCACGACCAGCGGTGTCTCCTTGTCGAGTTTGCGGAACTCACGCGCGACCGTGAAGCCGCCCAGGCCGCTGCCGATGATGACGACAGGCGCGCGCGCCGCCTCGCTCATCAGACTTCGACCATCTCGAAGTCGGCCTTGGAGACGCCGCAGTCGGGGCATTCCCAGTCGGCCGGCACGTCGGCCCAGCGGGTGCCGGGCGCAATGCCGTGGTCGGGCAGGCCGGCGGCCTCGTCGTAGATGAAGCTGCAGACGATGCATTGAAAGGTTTTCATGCGGGGCTCTCGGGTTTCAGTTTGAATTTCAGAAGTCGGCGCAACGGCGCTCAGCTTACGCGGCCACGCCACGGTTCCCTTTGACCAGCGCCTTGACCACGATCATCTGTAGGTTCAATGGCGTCAACTGAAGCGACATTTTCAGCCATCACTTCGGGCCTGCGCCCAACGCCCAGGCCAGCAGCGAGAAACTCACGAAAGCGAGCACCGTGCTGGCCATGATGATGCGCGCCACCCGGCCGTTGTCGGCCCCGTAGCGTTCGGCCAGCATCGACACGCTGCTGGCGCTGGGCAGGGCCGCCGCGAGCACCAGCACCGTCAGCCCGAACGTCGACACCGGCGCGCCCAGCGCATGCGCGAGCAGCCCCACACCGAGCACCAGCAGCGGGTGGACGAACAGCTTGAACAGCGCCACCGGCAAGAACTGGCCCAGCGGCGTGCGCGTGTGCACATGCTGGCCGGCGCGCCACAGCACCGAGCCGATGGTGAACAGCGCCACCGGCGTGGCCGAGTCGGCCAGCATTTTGACGATCTGCGCCAGCGGGCCGGGAAACTGCAGGTGCAGGCTGGCCGCGATCGCCCCCACCGCAATCGCCCACGGCAGCGGGTTGGTGAGCGCGCCCCGCAGCGAGAGAATCACCGAGCTGCCCATCGACGCTCGCCCGCCCTGCGCCGCGCCCGCGTGATGCTGCGATTGCGCCAGCGCGATGCAAAGCGTGCTGGTCAGGATCAGATCGATCAGCACCGTGGTGATCACTGGCCCCGCCGCGCGCTCACCCAGCAGCGCCACCAGCAGCGGCACGCCCATGAAACCGGTGTTCGGGAAGGAGGCCACCAACGCGCCGAAGGCCGCGTTGTTCATGTCCACGCCGACGGCGGCGTTGTTCATGTCCACACCGGAGGCCGTGGTGTGCATTTCCGCGCCAACCTCGCCTTCGGTGCGTCCGAGCGTGACCGCGACGGTGAAGAACACCATCAACACCGCGCACACCGAATAGACGCCGACCAGCACCGGGTCGATCAACTGTGCGAACGGCATGCTGGAGCCGAAGCGAAACAACAGGCACGGCAGCGCGAAGAAAAGCACATAGGCGTTCAGCCCGGGAATCGCCGCCTCGGGCAAGACGCGCTGTCGTGCTGCAAGGTAGCCGCACAGAACCAAGCCAAAAAACGGAACGGTGACGGACAGGATGGCTTGCATGCAGGCCGAAGTATCGCAAGGCGCGGATGCAGGCCGCGGACGCGAGCCCGCAGCCTCGCGGCGCAATGCCGTCGCGCCTAGACGAGAACCGCCGGGCCCTCATCGCTCGGAAAGAGCGAGATTGGCCCCGAGACCGGCAAAGGCCGCAGCAAAACTGCGGCGCAGCCACGCTTGAACGCGCGGCGACTGGAGGACGAGCTTGCGAAAGGTGTGGGCGAGAAAACCGTACACCACGAACACCGCAAAGGTCAGCGCCATGAAGATGCCGCTCAGCGTGAGCAATTGCCCCAGTGGCGACGCGGCGGCGGGGTCGACAAACTGCGGCAGGAACGCGAGAAAGAAGATGGTGAGTTTCGGATTCAGGATGTTGAGCAGGAACGCCTTGACGATGAGCCGCGTCGCGGACTGCGCGGACGGCCTGTCGTCAACGGCAAAGGCCGTCTTGTCTCGCCACGTCGTCATGGCCAGATAAAAAAGGTATGCGACACCTGCAAATTTGAGGGCCTGAAACGCCAATGCGCTGGTGTGCATGACTGCCGCCAAGCCCAGAACGGTGGCGAGCAGGTGCGGCACGATGCCCGCGGTGCAACCCACCGCGGCGAACACGCTTGCTCGGCGTCCCTGGGTGAGGCCCGTCGACAGGGTGAACAGCACTCCGGTGCCCGGAATCAGAACGACGACAAGGGAGGTGACGAGGAACTCGGGCGTGATCATGGCGATGTGTTTCCGATCTGGGCGAGAGGCATTTGATGCAGACGCGGCGGCAGAAGTCCATGCCGGGAGTTTGCCGTTCAGCCACGGGTGTGGCAATGCCGACGGGCGGTGCGGCGAACGAAGACGGCGGCGGCTCGCCTCCGGCAGATCGACACACTCGCATCGCGGCAAGGCCTCAGGCGTTCAAAGTAAGCTCCACGCTTTGACGCTGTCGATGGAGCCCGCATGTCCGCTTCCCCCCTCGCCCTGGTGCGCAAATTCTTCGGCTGGGTCTGGTGGCTGCTGGACGCCAGCCGTCGCGTGCTGTTGAACCTGGTCTTCCTGCTGATCGTCGTGGCCATCGTCTGGGCGGTCTTCAACAGAGGCCCCAAACCGCTGGCCGACAAGACGGCGCTGGTGTTGACTCTGGCCGGCCCGATCGTCGAACAACGCGGCGGCAGCCTGCGCGACACCGCGCTCGGCCAGGCACGCGGCGACGCGCAGAACAAGACGCAGCTGCGCGACGTGCTGAGCGTGCTCGACGCGGCCGCCATGGACCCGAAGATCACGCAAGTGGTGCTGGCGCTCGACGACTTCTCGGGTGCCGGGCTGAGCACGCTGCGCGAAGTGGCCGCGGCACTGCAACGTTTCAAGGTCAGCGGCAAGCCGGTGCTCGCCTGGGGCTCCAGCTACGACCAGCGCCAGTACTACCTGGCGGCGCATGCCAGCGAGGTGCTGCTGCACCCGATGGGCGTGGTCTTTCTGGACGGCTACGGCCGCTATCGCAACTACTACCGCGAAGCTTTCGACAAGCTGGGTGTCAGCGCCAACGTGATCCGTGTCGGCAAGTACAAGAGCTTCGGGGAGCCGTACTTCTCGAACGCCCCGTCGAAGGAATCGCTGGAGGCCGACGGCCTGCTCTACAACGGGCTGTGGAGCACCTACACCGCAGGTGTCGAACAGGCGCGCAAGCTGCCCGCCGGCAGCATCGCCCGGATGATTGCCGAGGTGCCGCAACGCTTTGCGGCGGTCGGCGGGGACGCCGCCAAGCTGGCCCTGAGCGACAAGCTGGTCGACGGCCTGAAGACACGCGACGAGCTGCGCAAGATGCTGATCGAGCGCGGCGCGAAGGACGACGAAAGCAAGAGCTTCCGCCAGGTTTCGTTCAGCGATTACCTGGCGCGCCAGAAGCCGCAGACCAGCGGCGACGCGGTGGCCGTGGTGGTGGCCGAAGGCGAGATTGTCGACGGCGTGGCGGCGGCTGGCACGGTGGGTGGCCGCTCGACCTCCGAGCTGATCCGCAAGGCGCGTGACGACGACAAGATCAAGGCCGTGGTGCTGCGCGTCAACTCGCCGGGCGGCAGCGCCTTCGGCTCGGAACTGGTGCGCCGCGAACTCGAACTGACGCGCGCCGCCGGCAAGCCGGTGGTGGTGTCGATGGGCGACGTGGCGGCCTCGGGCGGCTACTGGATATCAATGGCCTCCGACGAAGTGATCGCCGACGCGGCCACCATCACCGGCAGCATCGGCGTGTTCGCGATCCTGCCCACCGGCGACAAGGCGATGGACAAGCTCGGCGTGCACACCGGCGGCGTCACCACCACCTGGCTCGGCGGCGCAGGCGACCCGCGCCGGCCGCTGGACCCGCGCTTTGCCGGGCTCATCCAGGCCAGCATCAACCACATCTATGCAGACTTCACCGGCAAGGCGGCGGTCGCCCG
>JANNEI010000115.1:0-14291 GCA_031378565.1 Burkholderiales bacterium | reverse complement strand
GCTACGGCCTGCACCTGAAAGACGTGGCGGTGGTGGGCGATTCGCTGCGCGACCTGCTGGCCGGCGCCGCCGCCGGTTGCCCCACGCACCTGGTGCGCACCGGCAAGGCCGCCCAGTACAGCGAGGCGCAGCTGGTCCACGTGCTGGCGCAGGCACCGGGCACCCAGGTGCATGCCGACCTGACGGCGTTTGCCGAGTCATTGATCCTGCTCGAGCGCAGGCGGCGCGGGTTGACCGGCGAAACCGATTCCGGCTTTGGAAGACTGAACTGATGCAACGATTTTTCTGGGGCCTGCGCTCTGCCCTGTTCTTCCTGTTCATGGCCGTCACCGTCATTCCCTGGGCGCTGGCCGTGCTGGTGTTTTCGATCTTCAAGCGTGGTGACTCCGTGTACTGGATGTGTGTGGGCTGGCTGCGCACCGCCATCTGGGGGGCGCGCGTGATCTGCGGCGTGCGCCACCGCATGAGCGGGCTCGAGAACCTGCAAGACGCCCACCGCGCCGGCGCCGTCATCGTGCTGCCCAAGCACCAGAGCACCTGGGAGACGTTCGCCTTCCCCTGCCTGATGCCGCACCCGCTGGCCTATGTGTTCAAGCGCGAGCTGCTGTACATCCCGTTCTTCGGCTGGGCCATGTCGCGCATGGACATGATTCACATCGACCGCAGCAAGCGTGCCGACGCCTGGAACCGCGTGGCCGAACAGGGCCGCAAGCACATGGCGCACGGCACCTGGGTCATCATGTTCCCCGAAGGCACGCGCATCGCACGCGGCCGGCAGGGTGTCTACAAGGCCGGCGGCACGCGGCTGGCGGTGGCCACCGGCACGCCGGTGATGCCGATCGCCGTGACCTCGGCCATGTGCTGGCCGCGCAAGTCGCTGGTGCTGCGGCCGGGGGTGGTGGACGTGTCCATCGGCCCGGTGATTCCGGCGGTGGGACGCCAGCCCGATGAGTTGATGCGCGAGGTGCAGGCCTGGATCGAAGGCGAGATGCGCCGGCTGGACCCGACTGCGTACCCGGACACTGCACCGCGCACTTAAACTCAGCGCCCATGACGCGCAAGTTCACCGGCCCCGGCTCTCGCTCCGGCTTTCGCTCCGGCTCTCGCTCCGATCACGCGCAGCTGTCGCTGTTCGAGGCGCCGGTGACGGCTTCGGTGGAAATGCTCCCGTCGCTCCCGTCGCTCCCGTCGGCCACGCCGCCATCGCCGCCATCGCCTGTTTCGGTCTGTGCCGAGCCGACCGACCGCCCGCATACTGAGCCCTCGCCCGTCGTCTCCATCGCCAGCGTCCTGAGCCCCGCTGTCTTCCGCCATCCGCTCGCAGACCGCGAAATTCGCTTGCAGGAGCATCTTGTCGCGTATGCATTGAAGCGAGCACGCCGCCGCAGCATCGGCTTCATCGTCGGCGTCGAAGGCTTGAGCGTGAACGCGCCGAAGTGGGTGGGTGTGGGCGACATCGAAACCGCGCTGCGCGAAAAAGCCGCCTGGATTCTGCGCAAGCTCGCCGAGCAGCAAGAGCGCCAGCGACGACTGCGCGCGGCGAGGGTCGACTGGCGCGACGGCACCTCGATTCCGTTCCTCGGCGAGGCGGTGATCGTGGTGCTCGACCCGCGCGCCACCGGCGCGGTGCTGAACACCGATGCCGCTGCCGCCACGGCTGTGCAAGGCCAGATCGTCGGCGTGCCCAAGCTCACCCTGCACATCGGCCTGCCGCACACCGCCACGCCCGAGCAGATTCGCGACGCGGTGCAAAGCTGGCTGCAACGCCAGGCCAGGCGCGTGTTCGAAGAACGCTGCCGCCATTTCACCCAGCAGCTGGGCGTGCGCTACACGCGGCTGAGCCTGTCGTCAGCCCAAACCCGCTGGGGCAGCGCCACGGCCGACGGCACGATCCGCCTGAACTGGCGGCTGATCCACTTCGCGATGACCACCATCGACTACGTGGTGGCGCACGAACTGGCGCACCTGCGCGAAATGAACCACAGCCCGCGCTTCTGGGACGTGGTGCGCTCGGTGGTGCCCGACTACGAACAGGCGCGCGGGATGCTGAAGGACAAGGTGTTGCCGGTGTTCGACTGAGGGGGGTGCGCGCCCACGCCTTCCCCGGTCCCTGCCAGGCGCCTCGGACGCCCGCCTGATCGTGCCTCAGTGCCCCGTGCCGTCTGCCCCGTCAGGCGCGTCGTCGAGTCGCACGATGCTTTCCAGACGGTAGCGCTCGACCTTTCGGTACAGCGTGCTCCGGGAAACGCCCAGCGAGCGTGCAGCCTGCGCCAGATTGCCGTGCATGTTCTTCACCGCTCGCACGATGGCGATTCGCTCGGCCTCCTCCAGGCTCGTCGCCACCACGGAAGCGGCAATGCCAACGCCGTGGGCGACGTCAGCGCGCAGTTCCTCGGGGAGTTCCGCGCAGTCCACGACATTCTCGTTCGAGGTCAGCAGCAGACTCTCGACCACATTGCGCAGCTCGCGCACGTTTCCGGGCCACGCATAGGCGCTCAGCAGCGCCATCACGTTGGGGCCGAAACTGCGGCTGGAAATGCCATGACGCTCGGCCAGACTGTGGTTGAAGTGCTCGGTCAGCAGCTCGATGTCGGAGTCGCGTTCGCGCAGCGGCGGCACCCGGACGCTGGTCACGCTGATGCGGTGATAGAGATCGCGACGGAAGCGTCCGGCATCGACCTCCTTCAGCAGGTCGCGGTTGGTCATCGCCAGCAAGCGCACGTTGACGCGGCGGGGTTTCGCCTCACCGAGGCGGCAGACGACACCCTCCTCAAGGCAACGCAGCAGCACCGGCTGCAGCTCCAGTGGCAGTTCGCCGATTTCATCGAGGCACAGCGTGCCACCGTTCGCCAACTCGAAGCGCCCGGCGCGCCCTTCGCTGGTGGCACCGGTGTAGGCACCGCGCACATGGCCGAAGAGTTCGCTGCCGATCAACTCCTTTGAAGTCGCGCCGCAGTTGAACGTCACGAACGGACCACTGCGTTTCTCGTCGCCGTGAATGGCGCGCGCGAAGAGTTCCTTGCCCACGCCCGTCTCACCGTGGATCAATACCGAGACGCGCCGGCCGCTGAGCAGACGCGCCCGATCAATGGCCGCGCGCAACACCTGGCTGTGGCCCAGCAGATTGCCGAAGTCGCTGCGCGAAGGGTCGATTTCTGATTCGCCGCCCTGGACATGTCTGCTTTCGACACCGGCCATCGGCTGCCCCGCCGTCACGGTGCGCGGGTGCTTCGGCATCACCAGCAAGGCTCCGATGGCCTTGCCGTTGACCCTGACCGGGTGCAGCCATTCGGGCCGCAGGGCCTGCGGCAGGTGGCGCGCCCACTCATGCGCTTCGCGCCCGGGTTCGAGCCCGGGCAGGCAGGTGCCCAGGCGCCATTCGAGCCCGGGAAGGTTGCCGCTGATGTGAATCAGCTTGGCGTTGCGGTCGATCACCAACATGGCCGCCGTGGTGCTCGATGCGCTGAACTTCATGCTGGCTTCGAGCAGCTGCACATGCTCGCGGCTGCTGCGTTCCGCGAGCACCGCCTCCATCTGACGCGCTGCCGCAAGGGCCAGCACGAGATTTCCGCGCTGGTAGGTTGAAGGCGGCCCGGAGATGTCGATCACGCCAAGAATCCGCTCGGTGCCCGGCAGGAACACCGGCGAGGCGGCACAGGTCCAGCGCTTGATGCCCTCGCCGAAGTGTTCGGCGGCATGCACTTGCACCGGCTGGCGCATCGCCAGCGCCGTGCCGATGCCGTTGGTGCCGACCACGCTTTCGTGCCATTGCCCGCCCTCGACGAGGTGAACGTCCTGTGCGGACTCCAGCGTGTGCATGTCGCCGGCAACTTCCAGGACCACGCCGTTCGGGTCGGTGAGCAGCATGATCGAGCCCGAACTCGCCAGCAGATGAGCCGATGTCACGAACAGGCCTTGTGCCGCCCACAGCAGGTCTTGGTTGTTGCGGCGCAGATGCGCCAGCGCGTCGCTGCCCGCCACCATCGGTGCCAGTCGCGTGCCCGGCTCCACACCGGCACGCAGGCTGCGCTGCCATGACGACAGCACGACTTTGGACACCGCAGTGGCCGCAAGCGGCGCTCCGGTGACGAAGTTCTCCCAGGCCATCATGACCTGACGCTCGGCAGGGCACTCCATCACGAGTGACGGGGCGCTGCCGAAGTTGCGGGACGCCAGCGGCCCGCCCGTGGTGTGGTTCGGATGGATGGATGTCTCCCCCCAATGCTCTGGCTCGCGCTTGAGGCGCAAGCTGGCATTGCCATCGTCAAATCAGCTGGCATACGTCGCCAGTGCACACTGCTTTTCGCTCTTCTCTTTTCTCGCCGGATTATGGATCGGTTAGGTGTCCTTGCGAGCGTTGAGCCTGGAACCGCAGAGGGGCAATCGAAATCCAGGCGAGCAGGGCGCTGCACAGCAAGGCCATCGTGCCGGCGACGAACTGCCCTACCCCCGCATCAGCCCGCGCCAGCGCTTGCGCCACGAGCCAGCCGTTCAACCCGACGATCAGCAGCGCAGCGCCGCAGGCCATGCGCCGCAGCCAGCGAGGACTGACAAAGGCACCCATGATGCGCGGCGCGCTGGTGAAGCGGATCAACGGAATGATGGCGAACGGCAACTGCAGGCTCAGCACCACCTGGCTCAACACGAGCAGCTGCAGCACGCCGTCTTCGCCGGCGTACAGGAGCACGCTGACGGCCGGAACGATGGCCAGCGCGCGCGTCAACAACCTGCGTTTGATCGGGCTCATGCGCAGGTGCACGAAGCCCTCCATCACGACCTGTCCGGCGAGCGTGCCGGTGATGGTCGAACTCTGCCCCGCAGCGAGCAGCGCAACAGCGAAGGCAGTCGATGCAAGCGCGGTGCCCAGCGCCGGCGTTAGCAACTCGTGCGCCTGGCGCAATTCCGTGACCACGATGCCATGGGCAAAGAAGGTGGAGGCTGAAAGCGCCAGGATCGCCGCGTTGATGACGAAGGCAATGTTGAGCGCCAAGGCGGTGTCGAACAGGTTGTAGCGAATCGCTTCACGCTTGCCCGACTCGTCCAGCTCGATGCGCCGCGTCTGCACCAGCGGCGAGTGCTGGTCCAGGTTGTGCGGCATCACGGTCGCGCCCAGAATGCCGACCGCGACCAGCAGACTGGCGGCATCCAGGCGCGGAACGAAGCCGCTGGCCACGGCGCTCCACACGGGCTTGGCCAGCACGAGTTCGATCGCCATACAGGCACCGATGGTCAGCACGAGCACCGCAACGATCGCCTCCAGTTTGCGGATGCCGTAGTGCTGAAGCGCAAGGATCAGCATCACGTCCAGCCCGGTGATCAAGGCCCCCCAGGCAAGCGGCAAGCCGAACAGCAGATTCAACGCAATCGCGCTGCCCAGCAGTTCGGCCAGATCGCAGGCAATGATCGCAACCTCGCACAGCACCCACAGCGCCAGCGCCACCGGCCGCGGGTAGTGGGCGCGGCAAGCCTGCGCCAGATCGACTCGGCCGGCAATGCCGAGCCGCGCTGCCAGGCTTTGCAGCACCATCGCGATCAGGTTGGAGGCCAGCAGCACCCACATCAGCTGGTAGCCGAAACGCGCGCCGCCTTCGAGGTCGGTGGCCCAGTTGCCCGGATCCATGTAGCCGACGCTGATCATGGCCGCCGGCCCGGCGAAGCCGAGCACACGCCAGCGCCCGGGCACATGCAGGCGCCCCGGCACGTGCAGGCGCATGTCCACCGTCTGTTCGAGGTTCGTCACCGGCGTTGTCCCGTGGGCTGCTTCAACTCAGCGCCTCGCCTGAAGCACCAACTCCTGCGCGCCGTCATTTTCGTCCCAGCAGTTCTGCCCCGCCGCCGAGTGCCGGGCCGGCGGTCGGATCGGCATGGTCGGGCTTCTTGGCGATCAAGGTCTGGGTGGTCAGGATCAGCCCGGCCACCGACGCAGCGTTGCGCACCGCGCTGTAGCTGACCTTGACCGGATCGATGATGCCAGCCTCGACGAGGTCGACGAAGCGCCCGCTGCGCGCATCCAGGCCGACGCCTGTCTTCGCGTCGAGCGTCTTGCGCAGCGCCACCAGTGGGTCCAGCCCGCAATTGGCGGCGATGTGGTGAAGCGGTTGCTGCAGCGCGCGCTGCAGCAGCTTGACGCCCTGCTGCACGTGGCCTTCGGAGCGCGAGACCAGGTCGTCGAGCTGGCTCGCAACCCGCAACAGCGCCAACCCACCGCCTGGCACCACGCCTTCTGCGATGGCGGCACGCGCCGCATTGATCGCGTCTTCGATCAGGTGAAGCCTGCGCTTTTGCTCCACCGGCGTGGCACCGCCGGCGAGCAATATCGCCGTGCCACCTGACAGCTTTGACAACCGCTCCTTGATCTTGTCGCGTTCAATGTTCTCTGGTGCCAACTCGTGTTGGCGCGCCACCTGCTGACGCCGTGCGGCGATCATGGCCGCGTCGCCGCCGCCCGCGGTCACCACGGTCTGGTTGGACGAGATGCGCACTTGCCGCGCCTGCCCCAGGTCGCGCAACTGCACCGCGGCGATGGTGCCGCCCAGATCGCGCGCGATCACGCGCCCGCCGGTCAGGATCGCCAGGTCTTCGAGGGCCGCCTTGCGCCAGTGACCGTACTCCGGCGGGTGGATCGCCGCCACCGTCGGGCCACCGTTGTCGCGCCAGGTCAGCAGCCCGATCACGCAGACCGGCGCCACCTCTTCGGCGATCACCAACAGCGGTCGCTTCGACTCCGCCACCACGGCGATGATCGCCGCCAGCTCCTCGGGCGTCAGCAGTCGCTGATCGGTCATCAGGATGTAGGGGTTGTCGAGCACCACCTGCATCTTCTCGACGTCGGTGATCATGTGGTGCGACAGGTAGCCACGGTCGAACGCCATGCCGTCGACGATGTCCAGCAAGGTCTCGACCGTGCTGCCGTATTCGACATCGACGATGCCGTCCGCGCCGACCCGTTCCAGCGCCTCGGCCACCAGCAGCCCGGTGGGGTCGTCGTTGGCGGCGACCATGGCCACCGCGCGCAACTCGTCGCCGCCGTTCAGCGGCCGGGCGCTGCGCTTCAACGCGGCGATGACTTCAGTCACCGCCAGTTCCAGCCCCTCGACCAGTTCGACCGGGTTGGCACCCTTGGCCAGACAGGCCAGCCCGTCCTGCACCAGCGCGTCGGCCAGCACGGTGGCGGTGGTGGTGCCGTCGCCGGCGACCATGTTCGTCTGTTTCGAGACCTCGCGCAGCACCTGCGCGCCCATGTTCTCGAACGGATCTTCCAGTTCGATCTCGGCCGCGATGCTGGCACCGTCACGCGAGATCATCGGCGTGCCGATCGGGCGGTCGATGATGGCGTTCAGTCCGCGCGGGCCGAGCGTGCCGCGCACGGCGCGCGCCATCTTGGCGACGCCGCGGCCGAGTGCCTGGCGGGCGTCATCGTCGTGCAACATGATGTTGGGCATGGTGTGGATCTCCTTGGTCTTGGAGCCGGATGAATGCGATTCGCATGCCACCGCTCGATATCCCTAGTGCCGTTCGTTCTTCCCGGGCAGGCGAGGCAAAGTGTCCCGGTGTGTCAGGCAACCTGTCTCAGTCTGGGACGCATCCACCGGCCGAGCGCCCGATCATGACGCGAGGGCTTTCATGGGGGCTGCCCGACGGGCCGGCAAACCCCGATCCCCATCCGCCAGCTGTGTCTAGCGCACGGGCGCGGCGCGGGTGCTGGGGCTCTCGGTCACTTTGGTCAATTTGCCGGCGACCATTTCCGACACCCAACCGAACAAGGCACCGATGACGATCGAAGCAATCGTCGGCACGATCGCCTCGAGCGGCGTCAGGGGTTTCAGCAGGATCAGACCGGCGACCGACCCGAAACCGTAGACTGAGGCCGGAATCGTCGCCAACAGGCCGACATGGGCCGCAACGACAATGGCGGCGGCACCGATGCCCACCGCCACAGGCGCCGCCAGCGAACCGAGCGCGCCCAGCTGCCCGATCAGCAGCACCGACAGCATGCCGACCACGGCACCGAAAATCATGCAGATCACGGTCTTTTGCAAGCCTTCGGTCTTGCCACCACAGTGATAGAAGCAGGCCCAGGCGATGAAGACCTGCCAGATCTGCACGTTGAACGCCGCGAGCGGGCCGAGGACCAGCCAGGTTGCAATGACGGCGAATACACCGATCGAAAGGGCGAGGGCAATCAGAACAGTCATCTTGTCTCCTTGTTTGTTGTGGGCATCGACACGACCGCTGGATTCGGCAGAACCCAGGCAGGCGTTTGGGTGACCCCGTGGTCGCGAGAATCCGCGACGGGGGAAAAATGCAGCGCGGCGGTGGCGATCAGAACCCGAGGCGGGCCTGCCGAGGCAGTTGCCCGGACGTCGCGTCGTTGGGCGGCGGGCCTCGCGAACTCTGGACTCGGTCGGGCCGGCGTTGCACGAAGTGAATCGGCTGCACACCGGCTTCGGCGTTGCGCACCGCCAGCAGGCCACGGCACAGTGCCCCGTTGAACTCGGCATTGACGCCGACGCGGCGCAGGTTCCGCAGGTGGCTGCCGAGCGCTTCGGCGGCGATGGGTCGACCTTCCGTGTCGACGAAGGCCAGCGTCGCGCCGCCCACCAGAAAACGTCGTTCGAGATAGCGCTCGACCAGGCGCTCGCCTTCGGCATCGAGTGTCTGCCGCTGCAGCGCAGCAACGTCGAGCCCCACCAATGCGTCCGGCAACTGGCCGGCGTCGATCAGGTGCTGCAACAACGCCTCCTGGCGGCGCTGAAACGCCTTCAGCAAAAACGTTCGGCGCAAGGCGTCGAGACCGCCCTCGGCCGCCGCGCCGAAGGCCGCCTGGAAGCCGGCACCTTCGGTCACGCCCCGGTTGATCGCCTCGGCGTACATGTGCTCGTACAACTGCACCTGCACCCGCGTGACCCAAGGCAGCGCCTCGACCGCACGGCGCATGTCGTCGGCCATCAGGAAGGCGAAGTTGGCAGCGCACCAGTACGTCGGCAGCCGAAAGCCGATGCGCACCTCGCCGTCGCCATTCAACTCGACCTCGGTGATGAAGCCGAGCTCGGTCACCGACTCGTCGAGCTCGGGGTCCATCACCGTCGCCAGGCAGGCGTTGACCTGCTCAGCGCGTTCTGGTTTCACGCGGACGGGTGCCACCGCGCTCAGGTCGCCTCGGCGACCTGCTGAAGGGTGATGTTGCTGCTCGGCGACGCTGCGTGCTTGGCCTGCTCCGGGGCGAGCAGGCGCTTCTGCGCCTCGATGTCGATGCCGTACAGCTTCGCCGCGTTCAGGCCGAGGATCTTCTTCTTGGCCTCCAGGTCGAGCACCGCGCCGGTCTCCTGTGCGATGTCGTCGGGGAGTTCAAACGCCATGAACGCCTTGACCAGCCAGTCGGGGGTCCAGATGCCGTAGTCGCTGCCATAGAGCAGCTTGTCCGGCCCGAGCCACATCAGAAGTTGCGACAGCACATGCGCGAAATACTTCGGCTGCTTCTGGATGAAGGGCAAGGCCACGGCCAGACCGCCGTAGACGTTGGTCTCTTGCGTGGCGATCCAGCAGAAGTCGTCCAGACGCGGCAGGCCGCAGTGTTCGACGATGAAGTTCAGGCCCTGGAAGTTGGTCGCTGCGATGTCGATGTCGGCCACGTCGAAGGCGTCGCGGTCCAGCGGCAGGATGGTCGGGCCCTTGTGGACGTGAATGTTCTTCACACCCAGTTTTTCGGCCAGCGCCAGGTACTTCTCGGCCCACGGGTCGCTGAGCTTGTAGCCGCGGCTGGCACCCTTCCATTCGGCGGTGTAGAGCTTCACGCCCTTCAGCTTGTGGGTGGCTGCCAGTTCCTCGAACGCCTCCAGGCCCGCCGCTTCGTCGCGCGGATCGAAGGCCCCGTTGAGGATGAAACGGTTCGGGTGCTTGGCCTTGAGCACGGCGTTCTGCTCGGTGGTGTTGAAGCCGTCGACGTAGAAATCCTTCAGGTAGGTCGGCTGAAAGATCGCCATGTCGTCGGGGCCGTCGACAAACAGGTCCTGGTACAGCTGCTCGCCTCCGTACTGGTCGAACTTCTCGCGTGTCCACTGCTTTTCCTTGGGGCTCAGGAAGGAGTGGTAAGCGAAGAAGCAATTGATGAACTGCTCGCCGTGCACGTTCTTCTGATTTGCCTTGGTGGCATTCCAGTTGTGAACGTGACCGTCGATGATGAAGATCTCTTCCCCGGAAGCGGTTTTGAACATGATGTTCCCTATGCGTAAGCCACGTAGGACATGGCGGCGTTCATGTCGCCGAACAGGACCACGGTGTTCTCGTCGACCGTGACCATCCGCCCGTAGTGGGTGGAAGTGGAGATCTCGAACAGTTGGGCAGTCATCTCGCGGCCCAGCTCTTCGCCGATCTCGTCCATCTTGAATTCGATCTTGCCGTCGCCGTCGATGCGGATCATCGCGGGCATGTAGGTGACTCGGATGCCGGGTTTCGTGCCCATCAGTTCGGCGATGGCGCGCGCCTCGACGCTGTCGTTCATCGTCACGCCGCATTGGTGCGAGACGGTGTCCTTGAACTCCAGGTCCTTGAAGGCCTTGAAGATGTTGTCGGTGTGGTCTGACATGGTGTCTCCTCGTGGGTGTCGGTTTCAGGCGGTGATCGAAGCGGGCAACTTGAGGCCCAGCTGGTTCGCAATGTTGCGCATGCGATCCACCGAAGCGGCGTACGCGTCCGTGAACTGCGCCACCTTGACGTGCGGCAGCGACCAGATCGGCTGCAGGTTCTTCGCAGCCTTCACCGCCAGGTCGCCATAGGTCTTCAGCCAGTTGTTGAACAGCGCCGTGTTGTGCGCCGAGTGCGCCGGGTCGCTGACGAGCATGTGCATCATCTCGACCGTGTTGGCGAGATTGCGCTGGTAGTCGCCCTCGGCCGACGAGACCACCGTGGGCGTGATGAAGTCGTTCTGCGAGGCCGCGGCCTGCATCACGAACCCGCTTCGGAACAGCTCGCCGACCAGCGGCTCGAAGACCACGTTGATGGCGAAGTACTTCTCCAGGAAATCGTTGGCACCGCCGATGGTTTCGATCAACAGCCGCGTCGGCTGCCAGATCGGGTCCTCCATCCAGTGCTTCTTGCCAACCTCGGCGTCGAAGCCGGCGATGTCCAGGCCGATGTCGCCAAGGTACAGCGTCAAGTCTTGCGAGAAGCGCAGCTTGTACGACGAGTTCGTCAGGATCGTCGAGTTGACCATCTGCGTGTAGCCGTAGCGCTGCGCGTGCATCAGCGACGTGCCCAACCCGAACTCGGCATGCTTGTAGGCACCCAGGTGCTTCTCCAGCACCTTGACCCAGGCCTTGTCGAAGCGGCCCGGCGCGCCCGAACGGCGCCCGTTCTCGACCGCTTGCGCGATCATTCCGCAGATGGTCGACTGGCGCTGGTAGTGGGTCCGCTCCCATTCTTCATCGACCGCGCGGTACGCGTGCCAGTCGCTCGACAAGGCCGCCGTCCACTTCTCGGAATACGTCGGCGTGCCGTCGGGGAAGCTGATGATCCAGTCCTGCAGCAGGTAGCGCTTCGGGTCGGGCTGCACGTCGAGGGTCATGTCCTCGTAGTGCGTCGCCTTGCGGCCCTTGGGCGTGAAGTAGTTGTACTTGCGGCTGTCCGAGCCCGCAAATTTTGCAGCTCCGGCGGCACCGGAATTCACCGGGACGTAATCAGTGGTGGCGGTAGTCATTGGGTTGTCTCCTCAGGTTTTCAGTGAACGAGATTCGGCTTGCTCGCGCTCGCCGGGGTGAACTTGTCGACATGCGTGTGGTCAAGCGCGACGCCCAACCGCTGCAGCACCGGCAGCACGGCATCGATCATCGGCGGCGGCCCGCAGGTGTAGGCGTCGACTTCGCCGGGCAGCGCCTGTTCGCGCAGGATGCGCTCCACCGCTTCGTGCACGAATCCGGTTTCGCCGCTCCAGGCATCCTCGGCCGTGGCCTGCGACAGCACCGGGATGAACTCGAAGTCGGTGAGCTGGGCCGAAATGGCAGCGAACTCGTCCAGAAAGAACAAGTCCTTGCGTGTTCGGGCACCGTAGAAAAATCGGATCGGCCGTTGTTCGCCGCTTTCGATGTGGTCTTTCAAGATGGCCCACAGCGGCGACATGCCCGAGCCACCGCCCACAAGAATCATCGGCCCGGCAAGTTCTTCACGGCGGAAGCACATGCCAAACGGACCTTTGAGCGTCACCGCGGTGCCCGGCAGCAGCGTGGTGTCGATCAATGACGAAAAAGCACCGCCCTCGTACTTGCGGATGATGAATTGAAGCGTCCTCGGCGAGCTCTGCGTGCTCGCCATCGAATACGAACGTGCCACGCCCGCACTCGGCACGCCCAGCTCCACAAACTGACCGGCCCAGAACTTCATCGGCCGCTCGAGTTGGACTTCCAGCAACCGGGTGTCGTGCGTCAGTTCGGTGACGGCGCTGAGCACGCCGTCGAACGTCTTCACCGCAATCGCGCGGCGCATCAGGTCTTCATCGAAATTCAGCAATTCGATCGTCAGATCGCTGAAGGCGTAGCTGCGGCACAGCAAGATGTGACCAGTCTCGCGCTCATAGTCGGCCAGCGCGAAGGTGGAGTAGTCCTCCACCTCGATGTCGCCGTCGATCAGCAGGCACTTGCAACTGCTGCACTGCCCCTCGCGGCAACCGTGCGGCACGGCGATGCCCTGGCGAAAGGCCGCGTCCAGCAACCATTCGCCCTCCTCGACCTCCATTTCCACGCCGACCGGCTCGAATCGCACGGTGTGGACTTGTTTTCCTGACATGACCGTCCTCTTCTGCGTTTCTTGCTGCCGCTACCCCCGGGTGCCGACGGCTCCCGGGGGCGGTTCGAGGGTTCAGATCGGATTGATCTTGAAACCCTTGCGGTACTCGATGGCGGCCGCTTCGCGTCCCTCGGGAGTCAGCGCGCGGAAGCCGATCAACGGGCTGCCCAGCGTGTGGCCCTTGACATGGTCGAGGGTCCACATGTGCTTGTCATCGAAGCGCAGGTGCGGTTGCGAGATCAGCGTCTTGCCGTCGGCACGCACGAAGCCGAGGTCCTTGATGGCGTCAGCCAGATCCCAGCCGTGGTAGCAGTCCTCCCACTCGCGGCGCCCGCTGAAACGTCCCATTGCCGGAGTGGCGCGGCCTTCGTACTCGGCGGCGAAAGCCACCTTGTGGGTCCAGCGGCAGACTTCGGAACAGTAGGTGTAGACCTTGCCGTCCACCTCGTCGTAGCAGAAGTCTTCGCGGATCAGGGCCGGCACCATGCAGCTCCAGCAGCGGTGCGGGTAGGCGTAACCGTTCTCCTGGTCGAACAGGATGTTGGTCTGGCCCGGCACGCTCTTGCGCTCGTACCACTTCCAGTAATCGCCGAACTCCGCATACCAACCCGGGTACTTGTGCTCGAACCAGTCGAAGTCTTTTTCGGTCTGGGCTTCGATGCGCCAGAAGTTGACGGGCCAGCCGACCGAGAAGAACTGTGCGGTCTTGTGGATGTAGTTCTTCTTGACGATCCGGTCCCAGGCTGCGCCGACGTCGTCGTGGTGGATCTTCACGCCGTACTTTTCGAGCGGCAGCATGTAGGTGCGGTAGTAGTCTTCGTAGATCCAGCGGTGCCAGAGCTCGGCGTAGGACTCCTTGTTCTTGTCGCGATCTGTGGTGCCGTACTCGACGAAGGTGCCGATGGCCGCATCGACGATGGCGTGGTTCTGCCAGAACGCGTAGCGAATGTCGCGCTCCAGCAGCAGGTGGTTGCTCGGGTCGTTGACCAGCGACATCAGCAGCGAATGCCCGTTGCCGATGTGGCGCGACTCGTCCGACTGGACCGACAGGAACACCGTCGACAGCGCGTAGTCGCCGTTGCGCGCCGCCTCGGAGGGCATCGCGACGAACAGTGTGTTGGTGAAGGCGGTTTCGGCCACCACGGTCAGGTAGATGTTGGCAGCCGTGATGGCGTCGCCGGTCAGGAAGCCTTCGGCGAACTGGCGGCCGATGGTGGTGGCGTAGCACTTGCCGAACGCAGCTTCGGTGATGTCGAAGCCGGCCGGGTCGATGTAGTTCTCCATGTACCACTTCTTCAGGTTCATCTGAATTGTGGAGTGGCGGAACTCGTCAACCATCTGCATCGTGAAGCCGGTGCGCAGTTCCTCGCCCGGGGCCAGGCGGGCGACCATCGCCATCGAGCGCGCGGCTGAAATTTCGGGGAAGGGAATGATCGCCAGGAACAATTTCATCCACTCGACCCAGCGGGGCTGGGTGTTGCGGAACATGTCGCCGCGCAGGGCCGCGTCGAGTG
>JANNEI010000087.1:0-1632 GCA_031378565.1 Burkholderiales bacterium | reverse complement strand
GACCGACCGTCAGGCCATCGCACAGGCGGCCGCCGAAGTTGCACAGCGGCACCGACCGGACACCGTGATCCACAACGCCGGCGTGATCCTGCCGGCGCTGCTCGAAGACGTGAAGCTGGCCGACCTGGACACGCTGGTGGCGTTGCACCTCGGTGCCGCCATCACGCTGGTGCAGGCAGCGTTGCCGGCGATGAAGGCGGCGGGCTTCGGCCGCGTGGTGCTGATCTCGTCGCGCGCCGCGCTCGGCCTGCCAACCCGCACCGCTTATGCCGCCACCAAGGCCGGCATGCTGGGCATGGCGCGCACCTGGGCGCTGGAACTGGCGCCGCTGGGCATCACCGTGAACGTGGTGGCCCCCGGCCCGATCCGCACCGACATGTTCCACAGCGTGGTCCCGGCGGGCAGCCCGCGGGTCGAACAGATTGCACAAGGCATCCCGGTGCGCCGGCTCGGCGAGCCCGAGGACGTGGCTCACGCAGTGAGCTTCTTCGCCGCGGTGCACGCCGGCTTCGTCACAGGCCAGGTGCTGTACGTCTGCGGCGGCACCAGCGTGGGCAGCCTGACGCTCTGACGGCGCGGTGCGCTTGGGCGCGTTTGCACCGACTTGCGCTCGATGAGCCCGGCTGCACCGTTCGCCGTGGCGGCTTGCCGGTGCCGATCGATTTCGAGCACACCGGCGAGGTTCTTGGGCATGTGGAAAGGCTGCCAGTTCCGCTCGGAGTGCGACGTGGCGAAGCGCGACCAGCAGGTTGGCGATGCTCCTCGTTCACGCCCTTCAACGCCGCCTGCGCATTCATCAACTGCAACGCTGCATCGAGGCCATCGACGATGAATTCGAACTCAGTTTGACAGAGAAGGAAGTCCCGCCAAAGGGTTGGTGGCCTCGGGTTCGTGGCAAACCACTTCGATGTTGTGCCCGTCCGGACCAATGACGAAGGCGGCATAGTAGTTCGCGTGGTAGTGCGCGCGCAGACCAGGCGCACCATTGTCTTTGCCACCCGCCTCCAGAGCCGCGCGATAGAAAGCCATGACTTGCTGGCGATTCTCGGCTGCGAACGCCAAGTGAAGATGCGCCGGCTTCTGCTCGGTTTGGAACAGGCACAACGAAGCCTTCGCCTTTGAACAAAGCTCGACACCGTAGGTCGGCGACCCCTCCGAGCCAACAGCGACGCCGAGCGGTTCCAGTGCCTTGAGGAAGAAGGCTTTGCTCGCTGCATAGTCGCTGACTCCGAATTTGACGTGGTCAAACATGAGTTCTCCTGAGCCTGGGGGCGGCTTGGGCAGGCCTGAGCAGGCACAAATAGCGGCTGGCCTGGTGACTCGAGGTCAGAAAGAAAAAAGAGTTGGCTCCCTTTCAAGAGCCAACTCGCTGATTTCGTTGGTCGGGACGGTGGGATTCGAACTCACGACCCCTTGCACCCCATGCAAGTGCGCTACCTGGCTGCGCTACGCCCCGACTGAGCCGAAATTATAGGTTGAAACCCACCACGCTCAAGACGCGAGCAGGCTGCGAATCGAGATCAACTCCTGGCGCATCTGCACGACAGTCATTTCCGCCGGAGGCACGGCCGATGTGGGCACATCGAGCACCGCCACCGTGGTGATGCGGGCCAGCATCTCGGCGGCAGCCAC